>DASUQU010000180.1:0-5951 GCA_036280495.1 Thermomicrobiales bacterium
TCGTCGCGATGAGCCCCTTGGCATGTAAATAGTGGGCAAGGGCATCTCGCCACGGTCGCAACGGACGGACGCCGGCCTCGGCCAACCGCTCACTCGCGAGCGCGGAGTACGAGGGGCGCTTGGCGCGTCGTTCACCAATCACGGTGGCTGTGGGTTCGAGGTTGACCGCGATGCCAGTGATATCGAAGGTTGCTTGGGCGAACTCGAACCAGGAGCACTCGCCCTCATTCGTGAGGTGAAAGAGCCCGCATGCGTTCCGGTCCATGAGTGCCCAGGTTGTCTCGGCGAGGTCGTGGGTGTAGGTCGGTGAGAGGGCCTGATCGGTGACGACCTTGACCCAGCCATCGTTCTTTCCTTTGGACACCATCAGCTCCGGGAAGGTCCAACCCTTACGGCTCGTCGCCGTGCCATAGAGGCCGGCCGATCGAATCACGAGATGCCGCGGATTCGCGTTCATCACCATGCGCTCGCCGGCTAGCTTCGAAACGCCATAGACGTTGCAGGGGTCCGGCAGGCTCGATTCCGTATGCGGGTCATGCCGGGCACGACCCTCACCGCCAAAGACATAATCAGTCGAGTAGAAAACGACGCCCGCACCGGTTTCGGCGGCCGCGCGGGCCACATTGGCGGCGCCGACGGCGTTGACGGCGAAGGCGAGTGTCGGGTTCAGTTCGCAGTCGTCAACGCGGTGGAACGCGGCAGTGTTGATCACCCAATCGGGCCGGTGCTCCCGCACGATACGCGAGACGCCAATGCCGTCCGTGACCTCGACGTCGGCGTGAGTGAGACCGACCGCCTCTTCGCCTAAGGTGCGCATGAGGTCCTGGCCGAGTTGACCCGAGGACCCCAGGATCAGGCTCTTCACGCAGGTACCCCGGCAAGCACTGTCTCTTTGAGCCACCGAATATTGAAGAAGCGAGGATCCTTGTCGGGCTCCAGTCCAAAATCGCCTCGCTCGAGCGCATCCCAGATGGAAATGACGGCTTCGCTGGCACCTCGATCGGCACTGAAGCCAAGAGTTCGTTGAATCTTCTCGCCGCTCACGTAGTACGACCGTGCTCCTGCGTCGGTCGAGCGGTCACGCTTGACCCGCACCTCGACGCCGTACCGCTGCTCGATCACCTCGGCGACCCAGTGGGCGAGCTCGAGTACTCGGTAGTTCTTGTGAACGAGGTTGAACGCTTCGCCGCGAATCTTGTCAACCGGCGCCGAAAGGAGATGGATATAGGCGTCGGCCGCGTCACGGATGTGGAGCAATGGACGCCAGGCCTCGCCATGACCGTGAACGGTAAGTTGCTGGTTCTTCCAAGCATGGAGGGTGAACACGTTGACGACAAGGTCGAATCGCATCCGTGGAGCGAGGCCAAAGATCGTGCCCTTCCTGAGCAGAACCGGCACGAAGAGGGGGTTCTGATCGGCGACGCGGAGCAGCTCGACCTCCGCCAGCCGCTTTGTCTTGCTGTAGTTGGCAGTCGGGGCGATCGGCATGTCCTCGGTCATGGCGGTGACGTTCGCTTCATCCGCGGTGGTAGGGGCGTAGTAGACGGAGCACGTCGACGCGAAGAGATAGCGCAATTCTTTGTCATCACGCCGCGCCTTTGAGGCGGCCAACTCCGCTAATTGCCGGGTGGCGTAGACATTGCTCTCGCTATTCAGCTCCGGAGCAAAATCGGCGGTTGGGTCGTTCGACAGGCCAGCTAGGTGGACGACTGCATCGACCTCATCCAACCACGCTGGCTCCGGGTGACGTAAATCACCCTCGACAACTTCTAGCCGATCATGTGGTGGAAAGGGATTGCCGAACCAGAGAGTGTCGACCACCCGAACGCGCTCGCCGAGCGCCAGCAGCTCGCGCACCAGGACGCTGCCAATGTAGCCCGCCCCACCGGTAACCAGAATCATCCAGTATCCCCCTCGTCCCTAACCGCAACCTGGAGCACCCGCGATCCCCACGGGTCCTCGTGCCCGAGTTTCGTTCAGGCGGGAATTCGACCCTGGGCTGGGACCAGGGCGTAGATGGTGCCGATTCCTCGCTCGCGGCCGACAACGGCGTATCGCTTGTCCAAATGGCGCGCGAGCTCGGGGTGTGCGGCCAGCCATGGTAACGCGGGGCTCGGCACCAGCAGGAACTCCGCCCCCGCGTCTCGCAGTGACTCGAGCTGGGCAACGATCTCGTTTCCGCGCACGTCAGTGTAGTCGGCTGCGACACCATCGGCCGAACGAGGAAAGGGCTCGGTCACGCGATCGCCAAGAACCAGCATCGCCTCGTCACCATACGTGATCACCAGCGTGCGGGCGCCAGGTGGTACGTGGGCATCAACGAACTGTCGGACTTGACTGACTAGCTTCCGGTGGTAGATCGCAGCCGGAGCATTTGGCGCGTACCGGCTGAGCACGGAGCCAAGAGTTGCCATGATCTCGGAGTCGCGATGCAATTGCACTGTCTGCAGATTGGTCAACATCGACCGCAGATCCCGCTCTCGGATCTCGGCAACCTGCAGGTCGCGCTCGCGCTCGGTAAGGCGTTCAGTCAGCAGCGTGATTTCGTCCCGCCGCCGCTCCAACTCGGCCTCTGCGGCAACAAGCTTCTGCTGTTGCTCATTGAGGATGTGATCGCGACGGGCGATGAGGGCGTTGCGCTCTATCAGCCGACTGTCCCGCTCGGCCCGAGCCTCCTCCTGATACGAGAGCGCAAACTCCAGCTCCGCGATGCGCGCCTCGCGATCGGCGTTGATCCGTTTCAACAGTTCGTTCTCGACTCGGAGGATATCGACGTGGCCAATGCCACGGGCTATCGGAGTGTGCGCCTGGTGCTGGGCGGAGGGATCAAGAGCAACCGCTTCCGTTTGGCCCTCCACCCATTCGGCCTCACGACAGAGACGGAGGTAAAGGTTGGTAACCTCTGCCGGAATTTCATGCTCGATGAGATCACTAACGGTCTTGCGATGGTGGCGAAGCTCCGGAATCGCCCCTGTCTTCAATCCTTGCAGATCCTGACCCTGATCGAGACCGAGGTAATCCAGCACCCGGTCGATTTCACGGTCGGGTTCCAGAAAGTAGGAGTCATAGTGGGTGATCAGACGCTCATCCGGCGACGTGTCTTCCAGAATCCGCTCGGCATAGATCTGCCAGAGCGTCAATCCGAGAGCAGTCGAAAACGCGTTGCGGCGGTGAAGCGAGGTGACGACCTCGAGCGGGTTTCGCACGACGGCGACGACTCGCAAAGGACCAAACGCACTTCGCCAAAAGGGAAGGGTCAGGCTTGTCCGCGGGTCTTTCCAACCCCAGGGAAGTCGGTCCTCCAGGGGAATCGCCAGGCGCCGCGCCCGCGCTCGAAATGAATCGAGGGCAGCGTCATCCCAGTTGAAGCCGGCAGCCGGAGGACAGTCCCATCCGGCACCGGCAACATTGAGCACCTCATCGTTCAACTTGACGAATTGAAGGTGCTCGTAGAAACCCTCAGGGTTTTCTTCCGCTGGCGGCATGAGGTCCGCCTCTTCGCCAAGGTTCAGACCGGCCCGCTGCAGGAGCTTGGCCACCATCGAGGTGCCGGAGCGATGCATACCAACGATGGCGACCGGGCGTGACGACGGTGTGCTCTGTGCGTCGCCGGCGATCTTCACGGCTTCTTCGAACCCCATATCGTCGCGAAAGCGATCCACAAGCACCTCGAACCCATGTCCCGGATCGCCAACATTCCTGCGGCGAGCGACGCGCGAGTCGGCAGCCCGGGCGGGGTCCGAGTCGTTGAGATCAGCCTGCCGGGAGACGTGTCAACTCTCGGGCAATCTGATCCAGACCATCAAAGTCCAGTGCCGGCGCGGGGGCGTCCACACTAGTGAGCTCGGCGTCGATTGCCTGCCAAAGCTCGAAAGCGCTCAGGGGATCGGGGCCCACGATGGTCGCGAGCCCGAGCCGGGCAAATCCCTCGGCCCGCAGCACTTGCTCCTCCGATCCTGGCACCCGGGGCACGACGATCGGGCGCTTGCCAAAGTACACCGACTCGGCCAGCGAATTGTAGCCTCCCATGCTGACGACGGCATTGGCAGCGTGGACTGCGGCGACGAAGTCAGGGTCGAAGTCGAGCGTGCACACATATGGCAGCGCGTCGCTCATCTCCATGATCTCGTGCCGGTCCTGTTCCGGAAGTAGTGGTCCTGTGACCACGTAGGAGTGGACGGGTGGACCGGACCGGCTTTGCAAGCCTGCGAGATACGCGCGCAGCAGCGAACCGCCGTCAGCACCTCCGCCGACAGAGACGGTCACCAGAGGACGCGCGCCTGCTCCCACCTCGTCACGCACCTGCGCCGGCGAACGCCGTGGCGGTGAGGGCGCGAGATATCCACAGAAGTGCGTGCGCGAGGCGGCAACCTCGGACATCCCGTAGGCCTCGATGGGATCAAAGACGCGGCGATCGCCATAGATGAGGATGCGGGCATAGGCTTCATCGAGCAGGGGATAGACCCCTTCGTTCTTCCAGATCGACCGCGTCTGTTCGGGGCCGAATGTAATGTCGCGCATGAGTAGTGCCAGGGAGGGCGAAGGGTCACGCCGGCACAGCCAGTCAATCGAGGGCGCCAGTTCGCGAAATAGCCCGGCGGGAGCGTGATCGATGACAACCAGATGCGGATCGAACGCCTGAACGGTCGCCAGGGCCAACGCCGTACGGAAGCGGATGGTGCTGTTGTGCGAGCCGGTGTAGCCCTCCGTCGGTGGCAGTGAGGCGTACAGATCCCGCTTCGGCATGGCCGGAAGCTTGACGAAATCAAGATTCTCCGGGAGTGCAAAGCTCCCCGCGTTTCGCGATCCGGTCATCAGGAGCAGGCTGTCCTGCGGGCGCAGCCTCGCGTAGGCGGTCGCAACTCCAAGCGTGATGCGAAGATGACCGAGACCGGTCCCGTCATGGCTATAAAAGAGCACCCGCCGTGCGGCGGGTGAGGAATCTGTCATTCGGGGGCTCGGCCCCTTGAGCGCATCAGCGCATCGTCGGCAATCAACACACGCGCATCATACAAACAAAGCGGGAAGGGCATCGCCCTTCCCGCTTCTCTGTTTCAGCCTGCGAGCTTCGCTCGCGAACAGCAATGCCCTAGCTGACGAAGGCGAGGTTGTAATCGCCGCCTGAGGCGTCCGCGATCGCGGTGCCGCCATTGGCGGAGATGCTCAGCTGGGTCGAGTTGGCGACGGTGCCGCCGTCCACTGCGACCGGGCCACCCCAGGTGTCGCCGACGCCGATGGCGTTGCCGGCATTGCCGCCGCTGTTGACGTCGCCGATGGCAACCGCGCCGCCATTGGCGGAAGCGGTTGCTACGCCGCCGTTACCAGCAGAAGCTACGTCTTGCATGATGTTATACCCTCCCTTGTGCCCACCGTAGGCCACTCAACCCGACCCTGGGCCGCAATGTCAGCCGGTCCGCAGCTGTCATCCTTCCTGCGACCCACGAGCAAGTTACCACCGGTTGGGGGGGCATGTCAATGGGGGTATACGAAAACCGTACCGGTTTTGGATTCATCGATTACCGAGTGAGCAGATTCTGCTGGTTACGGAACTGGGAAGGTGTCATCTGGGACATATCGGCGAATGGTGGAAGTCGACGTAGGAACCGGTGGATCAGCTCCGAGCGAGCCGCGAGAATCCGTGCCTGCAGTTCAGGATTGGCGTCAGCCAACCCCGAGGCAAGGAGTTCGTCGTCGTCACGGACTGTAAACGAACCATCCGGCAACCCGACGAGGTCGAGGTAAAGGTCGTGCCAGAACAGAACCGGCGGATCGATGGTGGCGTCCAGCCGAGCCGGGTGGGCCACGTTCGCATACCACCCTTTGAAGTGGTCCTGCGGCGAGAAGACCGCGAACGCGTTGTACGGGTGCTGGGGTGAGAACCACTCCAGGAGTTCATCTCCGGGGCAGAACGAAAGCCCGCCCAGCTCGATTCTTCGGTGGGTCCAGGTCGC
>DASUQU010000181.1:0-2100 GCA_036280495.1 Thermomicrobiales bacterium
GATGTGTCCGCTCACGGCCGCGTCGTCCTTATGGCCGATAATCGCGGCGCGGTTTTCAGACGATTACTGGGAAAGGCCGCTCTCATTGAACCCATTCGTCAGCCCCGCTCCGTGACCTGGAGCGGATTTGGAATCTGCGCCTCGAGATGCGCCGTGTCATTGAGTCGCTCGATTACCAGACCATCCGCCGCCCACGTCAAGACCGAGAGACTGGCGCAGTCCAGGCGCAGTCGCCAGTAGGATGACAGCGTCATATGGAGCGCCTGGGCGAGGGCAAGGCGAAGCGACCCCGCATGCCCCACGATAACCACGCGTTCGCCGTCGTCATGAGCGAGCGCACGCATGACGCGCAGCACCCGTTCTGCCGCGATGGCAAGAGATTCGCCACCCGGCGGCGCGCCGGTGCTCGGGTCGATGAACCATGCCCGTGCGGCGGGATCCGCGGCGACCACATCCGCATACGTCCGCCCCGCCCATATCCCAAAATCGATTTCGGCCAGACCGGCGTTTACCTCCAGCGGGATCTGGCACTCGGCGGCGATGACCTCCCCGGTTTCCCGGGCTCGCCTCGCGTCACTGCTGTAGACAACTGATGGCGAGTAGTCCCGCAGCCGGTGGGCTACCTCCCGCGCCTGGACTTTGCCGGCTGGAAGAAGCCCGACGTCAGGACCGGGGAGCCGAAGATCATGCGGATCGACTGCCAATGCGTGGCGGATCACGAACAGCCGGGTCACCGATCGACCTCTGTCTGTGACTTGCGCTGTTCCCAGAACCCAGTCACTGGATCGCCAGGACGACGGCGACGAAGAGCACGGCGGTTTCAGTGATGACGGCGATCGCACCGTAGCTATCCCCGGTCAGACCTCCGAGCTGCCGCGCCAGCAGATGTCCGCAACCGAGAACGGCAACTGCGCTGAACGCCAAGGCGATCACACCGAACTGGTTGCTGACAATGGCGATGAGGACGGCGAAGAGCGTGCCAGCGATGCCCGCGGTGCGTGTGGCAGCGGCATGGAAGGTCGCGCCGACTCCCGACGTCCGCGCGGCCGGGAAGATCGTCAGGGCCATGAGCATCGCCCACCGGCTCATCGTGGCGGCAACGACGAGGGCGGTGAAGCGAGCGTAGCCCGTGAGCTCACTCAGGCAGGCAAACTGACCAAGGATGGCGACCCCGGCGGCAATGACGCCGAAGGCGCCGACCCGGCTATCACGCATGATCATCAATCGCTGCTCGGGTGACCGCCCCCCAAACATGCCGTCCGCGGTGTCCATCAACCCGTCGAGATGCAATCCGCCCGTGAGGAGCGCGCTACCGGCAATGAGCAGCGCCGCGACCGGTCCGGCCGGGAGGATCTGGTCGAGCCATATGCCCAGCCCGCCAAGCAGCGCGCCGATGACCGCGCCGATCAGCGGGAAGAGGGCAAGAGACCGCTCGGTAAGCCTCGGCGACATCGCGACATGCGGGACCGGGATGACCGTCAGGAAGCCGATGCTTCCCACGATCGGTCCCCACCAGGGCGTGTGCTGGTTTGTCACACCACTCACGAGATCGCGAGCCGCGACTGACCCGAGATCCTCGTCCACCTCGGACCGGTTCAAAACTCGATCCCTTTTTGGGCCTTGATCCCGGCCTCATAGGGGTGCTTGATCGCGCGCATCTCCGTGACCAGGTCGGCGAAGTCGATCAGCTCCGGGGCGGCATCCCGCCCCGTGATGACCACGTGCTGGCCCGCGGGACGTTGGCGGAGGACAGCGAGAACCTCCTCGACGTCGAGCCAGCCGAACGTAAAGCAATAGGTCAGCTCATCCAGCACGACCACGTCGTAGGCGCCGCTCTCAATGGCGGCCCGGCAGCGATCCCATCCTTCATGGGCCAAAGCGCGGTCGCGGTCCAGATCGGTGCTAGTCCAGGTGAACCCGCTGCCCAGGGGAACGATTTCAACGTCCATCTTGCGCGCCGCCCGTGACTCTCCCCAGTTGCCGCTCTTGGCCTTGATGAACTGGAACATGGCGACGCGCAAGCCTTGACCCCACGCCCGGAGGAGCAGGCCAAGTGCCGCGGTCGTTTTTCCTTTACCGTCTCCGGTGTGGACGATGACC
>DASUQU010000182.1:0-4147 GCA_036280495.1 Thermomicrobiales bacterium
ATCGGATCGGCTTCCGGGATGGTCGTGAGGAGGGCGATCTCGGCGCGCTGGGCAGGAGTCGCGCGGTGCCAGATCTCGGCGGCGCGCATCGTCTCCAGGATGTCGGCGAGGAGGGCGTCGCGGCCGCTGAGGTAGGCGACCCAGGCCGACGCGAGGAGGAGTTCCGGACTCTCCCGCACCGCCTCCATCGGAATCAAGCGCAGCCACGAGGCGACCAACTGCCAGTCCTCCCGCGCGAACGCGTCGCTCAGCCGCGACTCGATGAGGGCAGTCGCCGCCGGGATGTCGTCGAGCGCGACGAGGTGCTGAACCGCTTCCAGCGTCAGCCCGGCCGTCGCGAACCACTGGGCAATGCTCCGGCGCCGCGCGGCGATTGCCGCGGCGTCCGTCGTGCGCTCCAATTCGCGGCGGAGGACTTCTCGAAACAAGGGGTGATAGGCGAACCAGGTCTCGCTCAGCCCGGGGATCTCGCGGAAAAGTTCGAGGGCGCGCAGTCGCTCCACCTCGTCGCGACGAAGCGGTTTGCCGCCCTGCTCGGCTGCCAACGCTTCAAGGAGCGACGCGTTGAAGCGGTCCAGCAGCGACGCCCAGAGGAGGAGGTTACGGTGGAGGGGTGGCAAACGATCCAGCACCTCCTCGCCGAGGTAGTCGCCCAGGAGCTGCGCGTGGCGTTCAACGACCGGCTCTCGCCGCTGCAAGGCGTCGCTGGCGCCGCTCAGCGCGATCAGCCTGATCGCGGCCGGCCACCCGCCGACGGATGCCTGAACGCTCGCCTCCAGCGCCTGGTCGACCGGCTCGCCGGTTTCCAGGCGCAGCAGTTGGCCGGTCTCTTCGGGCGAAAAGCGGAGGTCCGCGCCCGTCAGCTCTTCCACCTCACCCATGGTCCGGAGTCGGGCCAGAGGAACGTCGGGACTGTTTCGCGTGCAGAGGATCGTATGCAGCCGACGAGGAGCGGCGGTTAACAACGCCCCGATGAATGCCGACGCCGCCACGGTGCCGGCCGCGTGAAAATCGTCGAGGACGAGAAGCGCGTCCCGCTCGAGGTCGTACAACGCCTCGCCGAACGACTCGCCGAGCTCGCGCGGCCCGAGCCGGTCGGGCGCCTCGAGCAACGCGAAGAGCTCGGGGGCGACGCCCGGGACGACGCGATCGAGGGCGACGGCGACGTGGGTCGCGAATCGGGTGAGATCGGAATCGCGCTCGTCGACCAACAACCAGGCGGCGTCGGTGTTCCGTAAGCGAAGCCAGGAAACGATGGTGCTTGTCTTGCCGTGCCCGGCCGGGGCGGTGATCAGGACCAGCGACCGCTCAAACACGCGATCGAGCCGGGACTCGATGCGCGGGCGGCGCACCCAGTGACCGTTCAGCGACGGTCGCTCGATCTTGGAACGACTGACGAGCGTCGGGGGAGGGGCGGGGGGCGCGAGGAGACTCATTTCCGCTCCAGGCGTGCATGCGCAAAGCCGTACACGCTCGCGGTGTGGCGTTCGGCAGGAAAGCGCATGACGAACTCAAGCGCCTCCGCGCCCGGCGCGGTGCAAGGCATAGAAGTCGACCAGATCGCCGACGACCAGATCGGGCGTGAACCCGCCGATGTCGCGGCGCAGCACGGTGAGCCATTCGGGCTGGGCATAGTAGATCGCCGCCGGATCGTCTCTGGTGACGATCTGCTGGATCTCGCCCAAGGCGGATCGGTACAGCGCTTCATCGCCAGCGGTCCGCGTCTGCTCCAACAATGCCTCGACCCGCTCGTTACAGTAATGGCCGCCGTTGCCCGCTTGCCAGGCCTGGCACGAGACCTGAGGCCAGAGGTGGTTCCAGGCGTCGTTGTAATCCGGCGACCAGAACAGCGGGAGCAAGTTCGGCCGCTCCTCGGCCGGCAGGTCGCCATAGAGCATGGCGACGTAGCTAGCGAAGTCGACCGACATGGCTTCGAGCTGCAATCCGACGGTTTCAAGGTTCGTGCGAAAGAGCTCGGCTATGCTTGGCCCCTCCGGATTTCCAGGCGGCAACGGCATGCTCAGTGTGGTTCCCGGCGCCACCCCTGCTTCCTGCAGGAGCACCCGCGCCCGCTCCAGGTCCGTCTCGTAGACAGACGTTCCAGGGTCGAACCCGTGGCACAACTCAGCGACCGGACCAACGGCCCGCTTGGCGTATCCCTCGTAGACGCCCTCAATAACTTCATCGTAGGGGAATGCCCAGCAGAGCGCCTGGCGCGCTTGCGGCAACGCCAGCGGCCCGGCGACGGTCATCGCCAGGTAGCGCACGGTCAAGTTGTACCTCCGGTCGACCACCAGATCCGGGTTCTCTTCTAAATCGCGCACGGTGGTAAGCGGCAAGACGGCGGCAATGTCCGCATCGCCGATTTCGATCAAGGCGCGGCGCGTCTCCGGCTCGGCGACGACACGAAGGATGACCCGTTCGAAATGGTCGCCTTCCCATCCCCGCCAGTACCCGTCGTGGCGCTCCAGGATGATTCCAGTTTCGATATCGAACTGCGTGATCTGGTACGGCCCCGTGCCAAGCCCCACGCTGCTGGTTTGCGCCCAGGCGTGGCCCCAGTCGCCGTCAACCTCATGCGTCAACAGAGCGGCGACGTTGATGATGGCGGTCCCAAAATCGGCCGCCAGCGCCGCCAGAAAGAGTGATTGTGGCTGGCGGAGGTCGAAGACGAGCGTGCGCCGATCTGGCGCGCTGATCTGAGCCGCGTCCGGGATGAAGCGCCCGAGGACTGTTGACGGAGCGAGACCCAAAGCGAACAGGCGCTCGAACGACGCCCGGGCGGCGAATGCGTCGAGCAGTGTCCCGTCCTGAAACCTGACGCCCTCCCGAAGCCGGAAGGTCCACCTGCTCTCGTCGGCGCTGGCTTCCCAAGATTCGGCCAAGACCGGCTCGTACTCATCGGTGGTCCCCCGTTTGAGGCGGACCAGTCCCTCGAACACCCCATGCAAGGCAACACCTGAGCCGGCGTCGTAGGCGGAGTGCGGATCGAGGTCTGACGGCGCGCGCGGCGTGACGAGCGTGAGCGTCCTTGGCGCGCTTTGCGCCAGGGGAGCGGTGAGAAGTCGGTCACCGGCGAGTGAGGCGTCCAGGCCAGCTCCTGCGGACGCAATGACGGCCGCCCCACCCAGGAGCGCGCCACATAGGAGCGACCGCCGGGAAACGCATCGAGGCTCTCCCCGCGCACCGTGTGATCGGCGTGCAGATGCTAGGCGCTTGCTGGAGCGCATGGATCTCCCACTCGATTGAGCGCTCAAAAAATTACGGTTGGCATTTCCAACACTATAGCCTACCGCAGCTTATCAAGCGAATTGTTATCGAATTGTTTTATGTTAAATTACACAATTAGGTCCATGAATCCGGTCCTTAGTCAGGACATGTCCGCGTGCAAAAGATGCTAGTACCACCCTTCTCGGCCCCAAGAGCCATACCGCAACGACCGTGAGCAACATCCACTGATTGCCCGGCACGCACGGCGTATCCAATGCTCAACCTGGCCCGCCCCCATATCCAACTGAACGAGCGTGAAACCCCAATGGAATCAGTCGTGGGATTAATGGCGTTTGCCAGGTTGGTCCATCAGGGCGAGCAGATACGGCAGGAAACAGAGGCGGACCTCGGAGACGCCGCGCAGACTCGGCTCGATGATGTTGGTGCACCAGGTCGGGTCACCGTTCAGGAAATGGGCGTGAAGATCGACGAGTGCGCCGTACGCGCCGGCGAGCTCGGCAATCACGGCATTGACCCGGCGGTGGTTCTCGCGAGCGAGGGCAGGATCGACGCCTGTGAAGTTGCGGGCGTCGTCACCGAAGGTCGGATCGTAGACGTTGCCCAGGAGCACTGGCCGCACCGGGAGATCGCGCAGGAACGCGTCGAGGGCGGCGGCGAAGGCCGCGATGCCCGGGCCGCGATCGACGAGCAACCCCCGCAGCAAGTCATTGCCGCCGACCGTCAGGATCGCGGCAGCTTTCTCACCCGGCGTCAGGTTCCGCGCTTGTGCCGGGAGGGAGTCGACCGTGGCGCCGTCGACCGCCCGATGCTCGAGTCGGACTGCACCGCGTGCGGAGAGGTCCTGACCCCGAAATTCCGGAAAGAGCACGTCGTCGTTGCGGATAAGGAGTTGCCCCGGATCCAGACCGCGGTCGTT
>DASUQU010000183.1:0-10892 GCA_036280495.1 Thermomicrobiales bacterium
GCACCCGTCCGAGACTGACGGCGGTCCGACGATGACCCCGGCGCGAATCCCGCGTCTCGAACTCGAAGACATCGTCTCGACCTACGAGGAGGGAGGCAAACGTCTCGTCGCCCTCGACGGTCTGAGCCTGACAGTCGGCAACGCGGAATTCGTGGCGCTGGTCGGCCCTTCGGGATCGGGTAAGAGCACCCTGCTCGATATCGTCGCCGGGCTCATCACGCAGGACAGCGGCACGGTTCGCCTCGACGGTGAGCCGACGACTTCGACGCAACGTCTCGGCCAATCAGCCTACATGCAGCAGCGAGATTTGCTGCTACCCTGGCGAACCACCACCGGCAACGCCGCATTGGGACTCGAGGCCGCAGGGTGGTCGCGCTGGGATGCCGAGCATCGGGCGGCGGCGGAACTCTGGCGCTTTGGTCTCGATGGCTTCGGCAATGCCTATCCAGCCCAGCTCTCGGGCGGAATGCGCCAGCGCGCGGCCTTCCTGCGTACGATCCTGCCGCGCAAGGATCTCGTCCTGTTCGACGAACCATTTGGCGCGCTAGACGCCCTGACGCGCGCCGATCTCCAAGCGTGGCTCGCTGAACTTTGGGAGCAAGTGCGGTCATCAGTGCTGCTCGTCACCCACGACGTGGAAGAGGCCGTCTTTCTAGCCGACCGGGTGATCGTTCTGACGCCACGTCCCGGCCGCGTCGCGTTCGAGCTTAAGGTTTCATTGTCACGGCCGCGGACACGCGCCATGATCGCGTCGTCGGCGTTCATCGAGGACCGAGCGACCCTCCTGCAGGCGCTTGGCTTGTTGGGAGATTTGCGTCTATGAGCCTTGCCAAGCTCCAGCGGCAAGCAGGCTGGGTTTCGCCACTCATCCTGATCGCGGTGATACTGGTTGCTTGGGAATTGGCGGTTCGTCTTACGAGCGCGCCGTTATGGCTCCTGCCGGCACCGAGTGATGTCTTGCGCTCCCTGATCGAAGACAGAGCTATTCTGCTTCCCAACGCCCTGGTGACCTTCTCCGAGGTCTTGATCGGGTTCGCCCTCGCGGTTGTCTCCGGTGTGGGACTCGGCATTGCCGTCTATCGGTCCGCAACGTTGAACCGGGCGATCTACCCCATCATCATCGCCAGCCAGACCGTCCCAATTCCGGCGCTCGCGCCGCTGCTCCTGGTGTTGTTCGGGTATGGGCTTGAGCCCAAGGTGATCGTCACCGCCCTGGTCGGATTCTTCCCGATCGTAGTCAACACGGTCGAGGGTCTCGGCTCGACCGACCGCGACGTGGTCAACCTCCTGCGCTCATTTGGCGCATCCCGAGGAAAAGTCTTCCGGTTGGCCGAATTTCCCTCGAGCTTGCCTTCTATCTTCGCTGGCGCTAGGATCGCCGTTGCGATCTGCGTCATCGGGGCGGTGTTTGGCGAACTGGTCGGTGCCAGAGCCGGTCTGGGCTACCTCATGATCCGCGCAATCGCTCAATTCGAGACACCGCGAATGGTCGCGGCAATCGTCTTGCTCTCGATCATGAGCACCGGCCTCTTCGCTGCGGTCGGTCTCGTCGAGCGCGTGGTATTACCGTGGCGCAAATACACTACAGTGACCCGATCATAGACCCGAGTCATCCACTTATTCGGTGTGATCGCGTAGCCAATCCGCTGTGCGGGTGCTACGCACCCGGCTTGGCCGCCACGTGCAGCGCCACCGTTCCCAGCCCGAGTCGCAGGTAGCGCACACGTGAGAATCCAGCCTCGAGCATCATCTTGCCTAGCGTATCGGCATCCGGGAACGCCGCCGCGGAGGCGGGCAGATATCGGTACGCATCCCGGTCGCCGCTGAGTAGACCGCCGACGATTGGGACGACACGAGCGAAGTACCAGGCGAAAATGGCCCGCAACACCGGCAACTGAAGCGGCGTCGTTTCCAGGCAGACCAGCGTCCCGGCGGGCCGCAGAACCCGCACCATCTCGTGCAACGACGCTGGGTAGCTGGGCATATTTCTCAGCCCGAATGCCACAGCGACGGCATCGAAAGACGCATCGGGAAACGGCAGCGACATCGCGTCTCCCTCGACCCAGGCAATGCGCCGCCCGCGAGCCGCGGCGGCTTCCTTGCGGATCGCCTCATCCAGCATCGCCGCAGAGACGTCGACCCCGACTACGTCGGCGGCGCCCGCATCGCGCATTGCGAGGGCGAGATCGCCTGTTCCGGTTGCGACATCGAGAACCCTCACATCTGCCGGGTTGCGACCGCGTAGCGCCTCCCGCACGGCGAGGCGCCGCCAGGCAACATCCCGCCCACCGGTCATCAGCCGGTTCATGAGGTCATAGCGTGGAACGATGCGATCGAACATCGCCCTCACGTCATCGCGGGATCTGATCGCTCCTCGAGCCGCCGGAGAAGGGTGTTCGCCCCTCACAGGATGATTCCAGCCCCGAGTGTGAAGGCAAACCCCAGGCAGAGCCGGGCTGTGCCGGCAAGGACCGGGTTGAGCGCTCGGCCCCCGACATTGCAGACCTGGCGCACAAGGAGTATGGCAAGGGGCGTAGTGGCCCAGGCGAGTAGCGGTCCGGGCTGGGACGTCATTAACGACATGAGCAGCGGCATCGCGTAGGCCGCCGCGATCAGCGCCGCATATTCCCAACGTGTGGCCTCTCGCCCGATACGGACGGCGACCGTGCGCTTTCCGGCCATCCGGTCGGTATCGATGTCGCGCAGGTTGTTCACGACAAGGATCGCGGTGACCAGGCAGCCCATGGCGGTCGATGCGAGCAGAGCCAGTTGCGAAATGTGATGGGTCATGACGAAGGCGGTACCGGCCACGGCCACGGGACCGAAGAAAAGGAAGACGACGAGTTCTCCTAATCCGAGGTAGCCGAACGGTTTCGGCCCCGCGGTATAGGTCACGGCAGCCGCTATTGCCAGGAGACCGAGAAGAGCCAGGACCCAGCCACCGCGCCAGACGAGATAGAGACCGGGCACGGCCGCTGCTATGAGCGCTGCCACGGTCGCCATGACTACGTGCCGTGGAGGGATGAGTCCACCCTGCGTCACACGCAGGGGGCCGACGCGTTCGTGCGTGTCGGCGCCTCGTCTGAAGTCGGCGACGTCGTTAGCCAGGTTCGCCCCGATCTGCAACAGGAGTGCCACGGCGAATGCCGCGAGCGCGGAGACGACATCGAATGCGCCCTCGGCCCATGCTACGCAGCAGCCAACCAGGACCGGCGAAATCGCCGCTGGGAGCGTCTTCGGCCGCGTAGCCAGCAGCCAGGCCGAGAAGGGTGAGACGTTTGCGGGCGAACCGAGCGCAGCCGACATGGGAGCGATGGTACTGCGTCGATCCAATCGACACGCGAATCGCATGGAACCGAATATTATGGTATGATTAGTCGGCTTGGGGATGTTTGGTTTCGACAGGGTCGTATGTCAGGTAGGTGCGTGCCGAGGCGCCCGAGGCCTCGTAAAAACGGGCAACCAAGAGCTGCGGAATCTACTGATCTCGCTTTCGCTGCCTAAGTCACTGACCTCTAGGTAGCGCGTCTGTCCGGACCTCCGCCTTCCGGGACCGGGTACAGGCGTCACTCAGGAAGGATGCCGTGACCTAGTTCGCCGGAGCGCGGTCACCTAAGCCAGTTCGGCTCACCACAGCGGGATCCCGTCGGTAGGAGACCGCGGTGGCACACAAAATGCCGACTACGCACGTAGGATGCTACCGGCCAGCGGTTCTGGACGGGGGTTCGAATCCCCCCATCTCCACCAACAGTGAACGGCCCTCGGAGACAGCCCGGGGCCGTTTTATTGTCATTTGCGGAGAATAATGTCGCCGCTATACCTCGACGACAGGTGCCGGCGCCGTCACTTCCACATCGAGAATCTCGAGATCGCCAGTCATCGTCCGGTGCACTGGGCACTTTCCCGCAATCTCGATCAGGCGCGCCCGCTGCTCTTCATCCAGATTGCCTTTCAGCGCGATCTCCTGGACGATCCGCTCGACTTTCTTGCGAATCAGCTCACCATCGATCTCTTCGGTGACGACCACTCGCTCGTGGTTGGCGCGGACAGTCACGCCATCGACACCCCACCCCTTCCGCCTGGCATAGAGCAGGATCGTCAACACGGTGCAGTGCCCGAGGGCCGCCAGCAGGAGCTCATACGGATTGGGTCCGAGACCGTCGCCACCCGAGTCGACCGGTTCATCACCGATAAGAGCCAGGTCTCCGGTATCGATCCGGGTCTGGTAGGTCGTTCCTGGCACATGCGTCACGGTCACCGATGCCACGAGCGGCCTCTCCTCCACGCGGTCTGTTTGTCGTATTCGTAGGTCATCGCCGCCTGACGCCCTCGATCTTTGGCCGAAACAGCCAGTGATCGGCGATTGCGCCGCTGCCGAGATGTGTCCTCACGATCTCAGAAATTGCCGACTGATCGACAAAGTTGTAGAAGACCGGTCCGGGATAGACGTTCAACGAAGGGCCATAATCGCAGCGATTGCGACAGGTCGTGGCCAGGACCTCGACTCGATCGGCGAGCCCCGCCTCGCGCACGGCCCGCTCCAGAATCGGCATCAAAGTCCGGCTGCCGCGCTCGCTGCAATTCGGTCCGAAGCAGAGGTGGACTCGATACTCACTATCGGCCGGCGCAACCGCGCCAGGCCGCTCATCCTCCGGCAACACCGACTCCGATCGGAACCGCCGACACGATGGCGTCACGAATCAAGCGGTAATCGTCCTCGCCAATTTCATGCAGGTTGCCCTGAAAGGCGAGCGTCCAGTTAGCCTCCGGCCACTTCGCAACGTAGGTCATTCGGCTAGCAACCGGCTCTGCCGGAATGGCATCCGCTACCGGCAAGACGAACTCTGGCTCGATCTCGACCCGGAATGGATAGTCCTCCGCCGCCTTTTTCGGGTCACTGCTCTCCCAAATACGCTCGTGGCTCTCGAAGAATGGAGAGGTGATGGTGACGATCCCGGCGAAAGCCTTTCGGCCGGTCAGGTAGTAGACGATCTTGTCTCCCGGCTTCATCCGCTCGGCTTTCTTGCGGTGACGAGACTTGAAACCCTGAACGGTGAACCCATGCTCCGCACTGCGCACGAAGTTGTCGGGCGACCCGACGACGATCCAGTACGCTGGCATGGTTTGGTCTGCCATCCGGCTGTTGCTCCTTTCGCATCATTTGCTAGCGCAGAAGATGCGATGCAGGGGGCGACCTGATGGAGTATGTCACGTCCTGGCCGGCCAACGCCTTCGGCGCGCGGGGTTGGGATCCGGCCTGATTGCTCGATCAAGGAAAGAATCGCGCTTTGCCGGGCGGTCCGTGCCCCGAACCCGGTATTATTGTCATATCTCACGCCGACCCCGGCGCACCTCATAGACCGAACGGTGGGACCCATCGTGGATCGCGAAACACTTGTCGAAAAGTTGCGAGACGTCGTCGGCAGAGACGGAGTCTTCTCGCGCCCGGCGGATCTGCTTGTCTACGAGTACGACGGCAGCGTCGACGGTGCCGTGGAGACCGCCGCCCCCAGCGCCGTCGCCCTCCCGACGACAGCGCAGCAAGTCGCGGAGATCGTTCTCCTGGCTCGCCAGGCTGGTCTGCCGGTGGTTGCTCGCGGGGCCGGAACCGGACTGTCCGGAGGGGCGGTCCCGCAACGAGGCGGAATCATTATCAGCCTCACCAGAATGAACAGAATCCTCGAGATCGACCGTGAAGACCGTACGGCACTGGTCGAGCCAGGCGTCATCAATCTCGAGCTCTCCGAGGAAACGCTTGGTCACGGGTTCTTCTTCGCGCCTGATCCGTCGAGTCAGAAAGCCTGCACCATCGGTGGCAACATCGCCGAGAATTCCGGCGGCCCGCACTGCCTCAAGTACGGCGTGACCACGAACCATATTCTCGGCCTGGAGGTTGTCCTGCCCGACGGGCGAGTCGTCTGGACCGGTGGCCGCTCGACCGGCTACTCCGGCTACGACCTCACGGGGGCCATGGTCGGGTCCGAGGGCATGCTCGGCATCGTCACCAAGGCGTTGGTTCGACTGATGCCATCACCCGAAGCGACGCTCGTCCTTCTCGCGCCATTCCCGGACATCGAGTCGGCGTCCCATGCCACGTCTCGCATCATCGCCGCCGGGATCGTGCCCGCCGCATTGGAGATGATGGACAATCTCACCATTCAGGCTGTCGAACCCGCCTATCACGCCGGCTATCCCATGGATGCCGGAGCTGTGCTCCTGATCGAGATCGATGGTGGTGCGGACGACGTTCGTGGCACCGGCCAGGAGATCGAGGCCATCTGCATCGGGTCGGGCGCCACTGAGGTGCGTTCCGCAACGGAGCGAGCCGAGCGCGACCTCCTCTGGAAGGGACGCAAGATGGCGCTCGGCGCTATGGGACGCCTCGCTCCGAATTACTACCTGCACGACACGGTCGTGCCGCGCTCCAAGCTACCGGCCACGCTGCGACGCGTCGAGGAGATCTCGCGCGACTTCGACCTGCCGATTGCCAACGTCTTTCATGCTGGTGACGGTAATCTCCACCCGCTGATGCTCTTCGATCGCCGGGTCAATGGCGCAACCGAGCGAGTGCTCGAGGCGAGCAAGGAGATCATCACCTACTGCGTCGACGTCGGCGGCGCCCTCTCCGGAGAGCATGGGATTGGAACCGAGAAGCGCGGCTACATGACACTGGTCTACTCCGCCGACGATCTCGCGGCGATGGCGGGACTCAAGAACAGCTTCGATCCCGCCGGGATGTTCAATCCGGAAAAGGTCTTCCCGAAGGGCTACATGTGTGGCGAGGTCCGCGCTCTGCGCATGCAGGCGATGGCTCAGAAGCTCGGCATCCATGCCCTATAGCGAGTCAGAAGTCGGCAGTCGGCAGCCGTCGGTCGAAAACGTCTCCATCGACGGTCTTTTCCCCTCCGAGGTCGTTGTCCCCGGCAATGCTGAGGAGATGGCGGCGTTTCTCGCGGAAGCGACGGCACTCGGGCGCGCGGTCAGCCCGGTTGGGGGCGGCACCGCATTGAACCTGGGGAATCCCCCGGAACGTGTCGACTGCGTCCTCTTGACCCAACGCCTGGCCGGCATCATCGATTACGAGCCAACCGATCTCGTCATGTCGGTCGGCGCAGGAGCTCGATTCGGGGACGTTCAGGCGGTCCTGGCCGAGCACGGGCAGCGCCTATCACTCGATCCTCCCGGTGGGTCCGACGCGACTATCGGCGGGTTGATCGCCACCGGTCGCTCGGGACCACTGCGCTACAGCGCGGGCACGCTGCGAGATCTCCTGATCGGCATCGCGGTCGCGCACCCGAGCGGGACGGTTTCCAAAGCTGGCGGCATGGTGGTCAAAAACGTCTCCGGGTACGACATGCCGCGGCTCTACCTCGGATCCCTGGGCACCCTCGGCGTTGTCGTGTCCGCCAATTTCAAAGTGTTGCCTCGCCCTCGCGCTGAAGCGACGGTCATCGCTGTCTACGACGAGCCGGCTAAGGCATTCGCGGCGGCCGGCGCATTGCGTGAAAGCCGCGAACCGGTCGCGGCGCTCGAGGTCGCCTTCCTGGAAGGAGCGTGGCACCTCGCGACTCGCATCGAAGGCCGTGACGAAACGGTCGCCGCGGTCGCAGCCCGCATAGCTTCGAGAACGGGGGGAGACGTCACGCGGCTGGAGGGAACGGCAAGTGCCGATTGGTGGGTCTCCTACGTCGCGAAGCACCAGGTCAGCGACGACGAGAACACTGTCCTCGTTCGGTGCGGCGCGCGTCCAAAGGAGACGGCGGCGCTCGTCAGCGGCATGCTGGCGGCACTGAATCAGATCGGTATCGTGACCCCGTATCTGGCAGCGTCACCCGGGCTGGGGACTGTCATAGCTCGGCTCGACCTCGGCAGCGAGGGATCAGCCGGTCTCCTGGCAGACGTGCAGGGCATCCTGCTCGGACTTGCCGAAACCGTGACTATCCAGGCCGCACCGCCTTCCTGGAAACATGGCATCGACGTCTGGGGGCGGCTCCCCGAAGGATTTGATGTGATGCGGTCGCTGCGGACGCAGTTCGATCCGGAGCGGACGATCAATCCCGGCAGATTCGCTGGATTTCTGTAGCCAGCATGATTGACGGCGGAGTTGCGAGCCCGCCGGAGGAACCCCGCTTCATGGCAGTAGCGATTGAAACAGACGCGGATCTCATGCGTCTCGGTGGGTTTTCAGGCTCCGATGTCCCCGAGGATGATCTACTGCGAGCCTGCGTCCACTGCGGCATGTGCTTGACGTCCTGCCCGACGTACCGGCTCACTGGCCAGGAGATGTCCTCGCCACGGGGACGACTCTGGCTGATGCGCGCGGTTGCCGACGACCGACTCGAACTCCTCGACCCCCTCTTCGACGAGCAGATGTACCAGTGCCTCAATTGCCGGGCCTGCGAGGCGGTCTGCCCGTCCGGTGTGCACTACGGCCCGCTGGTCGAAGCGTCGCGCGCTCAACTCGAGCAGCATCGCCCCCGCCCCCTTCGTGACCGCGCGTTGCGCCGCCTTGGACTCGATTGGCTCTTCGCCGATAGCCGCCGGCTACGCATTCTGGTCCGGATGGTTCGCCTCTCTGAAAAGAGCGGTGTCACCGCGCTCGCGCGCAAGAGCGGCCTGTTGAAGCTGCTGGGCATGGAAGAATTGCAGGCCCTGACGCCGCAGATCTCCCGCCGCGCACTTGTTCCCGGGAACGAACGCTGGGCGGCCGATCCGGTTCGGAACCAGCCGCGCACAGCGCGACTCTTCAATGGCTGCGTCATGGGGACCGTGTTTGCCAACACGAACCGCGCAGCGGCGCGCGTCATATCGAGAAATGGCGCCGACATCGACGTCCCGCTCGAGCAGCAATGCTGCGGCGCACTTCACGTCCATGCCGGGATGATGGAAGAGGCGCGCATCCTTGCCCGGAAGAACATCGATGCCTTCGAGCGGTCCGGCGATGACCCAATCATCGTCACGGCCGCTGGCTGCGGCGCCGCCCTCAAGGAATATGGTTACTTACTGAAAGAGGATCCCGACTATGCCGAGCGCGCGCAGCGATTTAGTGCTCGCGTGCGTGATTTCACGGAGTATCTCGCCGAGCAGGAGCTGGTTCCGCCGACCAAGACGATCCGGCGCGTAGTCACCTATCAGGAGCCATGTCATCTCGTCCATGCTCAGCGCATCAGCCGCCAACCACGCGACCTGATGAAAGCCATTCCCGGTCTCGAGCTCGCTGAGATGAGAGAGTCCTCACTCTGCTGCGGCAGCGCCGGAATCTACAACATCATTCGCGAGGAGATGGCAAACGAGCTGGGCGACCGCAAGGCGCTCCACGCTATGGAGACGCCGGCGACGGAGGTCATTACCGCCAACCCGGGCTGCCAGATGCAGGTCGGCGCTTCCCTCCGCCGCAACGGCAGCAAAGCCCGAGTTCGCCACATCGCCGAGCTCCTCGACGAGGCCTATGGGGGAGCGAAGACGAAGCGCGCCATCATCGGCCGCGCGGCTCGCTAACCGGCCGCAAGCGCTTCCAGTCGGTCGATATCGTCCCGGATCACCTCCAGGCTCGACCGCCAGAACGCTCGATCTCGCAGGTCGATGTCGAACCGCGCCGCGAGGGCGGCCGCACTGGCTCGACCGGTCGATGCCAGGAGCGCGTCGTAGCGATCCGGGAACGTCTCTGGCTCCTTGCGATAGATCGCGTACAGGCCGAGCCCGAAGAGCAGACCAAAGAGATAGGGGTAGTTGTAGTACGAGAGGTCCGCGCTGTAGTAATGCCCTTTGACGGCCCACATATACGGGTGCCGCTCCTCCTTGGCCAGCGCGTCGCCGTACGTCGCGTCTTGCGCCGCTAGCATCAGCCGATTCAACTCCCCGATTGACAATTCGCGCTCGCGACGCCCAGCGAACAGCGACTGTTCGAAGTCGAACCGGCTGAGAATATCGATGACCACCTGGCACGCCCCTTGAGCTGACTGCTCCAGGATGTAGATCTTCTCTGCCGGTTCGGCATCGACGAGCGCGGCCTCCTTGACAAGCGTTTCGCAGAACGTGCTGGACGTTTCCGCCAGAATCATCGGTGTCCGCCGTTGCAACGGAGTGAGCCCGGCCTCGTTCAAGTTGTGGTAGGCGTGACCGAGCTCGTGCGCGAGCGTCGTGACACCGTCATATCCCGGTGAGTAATTTGCGAGGATGCGCGATTCGTCGCCCAGGAGCCACATGCAGTATGCGCCCCCGACCTTGCCCGGTCGCGGCCCAGCGTCGATCCAGCGCTCGACAAAGGCTCGCCTCGCCAGCCCTAATAAACGGTCGTTATATGCCCCGAACTGGTCTTCGATGAATGCGGTTGCTTCTGGCCACCTCCATCTCCGCCCCGCGTCGCCAACCGGGGCGAACAGGTCGTACCAGGCGAGTTCGGTGATTCCGAGTAACCTCGACTTCAGCCGCAGATAGCGCCGAAAGTCTGGGAATGAGGCGCGCGTTTCCTCGACCATCACGTCGAGGATGTCCCGGTCAATGCCGCTCCAGAACAGGGACTCATCGAGAGGATCCACCCAGCCCCGTCTCGCGGCGAGTGTAAGCACCTGACCTTTCACGCCATTGAGCGCGGCGGCGATCGGGAGGGCATGGGCTTCCCAGGCACCGAGCTCTGCCTGCCATGCGCGATGACGAATATCACGGTCGGGATTCATCGCCAGGTTGCGGATCGCACTCATCGGGAGCGTTTGCTCTCGCCCCTCGATCTCGACTCTGGCGGTAATCTGCGACGTGAGATTGTCATGGAGCTTGGCCCACGCGGCGCCCGAAGAGGGAGACAGCTCCGCCGCGAGTGCTTCCGCCTCCTCACTCATGAGATGCCGCGCCGCCGCATGCAGCTGGCGCAACGGGAAGTCGTGCTCCGCCCCTAC
>DASUQU010000184.1:0-5194 GCA_036280495.1 Thermomicrobiales bacterium
CCGATCCTGCACCTGAACGGCTTCAAGATCTCCTCGCCGACCATCTGCGCCACGATGACCGATGAGGAGTTGATCGATCTGTTCACCGGCTACGGCTACGCTCCGCACATCGTCGACGTCGGCGTCACGAATGATCCGGACGCGGTGATGGCCGAGGCGATGGATCAGGCCTATGAAGCAATTCGCATCATTCAGCGCGAGGCGCGTGCCGGTGCCACCGGACGATGGCAATGGCCGGTGCTACTGCTGCGCAGCCCCAAAGGCTGGACCGGACCCGTCGAGATCGACGGCGTGCCGGTCGAAGGGACGTTCCGCTCGCACCAGGTGCCGGCCAAGGACGCCCAGACGAACCCTGAGCATCTCACCGTCCTCGAGACGTGGCTCCGCTCCTATCGTCCCGAGGAGTTGTTCGACGCCGACGGTTGCCCCGAGCCAGATATCCTCGCCACGTGCCCGGTCGGATCGCAGCGTATGGGAATGAACCCCCACACGCGGGGCTGGCAAGTACGCCGCAACCTCGATCTACCACCACTGGCTGACTTCGCTTTGCCGCTAGTCCGACCTGGCGAGACGACCACCAGCGCCCTGGAGCACGCCGGAACGTATCTGGCTGAGGTGCTGCGGCGTAGTGAGAACGAGCGGACCTTCCGCATCGTCTGCCCCGACGAGACCTCCTCCAACCTTCTCGGCAGCGTCTTCGCGGCGACCGACCGCGCCTACACGTGGCCGGTCGATAGGGTGACGGCGCGTGATGCTCGCCTGGCGCCGACGGGCCGGGTGATGGAGATCCTGAGCGAGCACACCTGTCAAGGGTGGCTGCAAGGCTATCTGCAGACCGGCCGCCACGGCCTCTTTCCCTGCTACGAAGCCTTCGTGACAATCGTCGATTCCATGGCCAATCAGTACGGAAAATGGCTCAAGATGTCGGCCGAGACGCCGTGGCGGGAGCCGGTTCCCTCCCTCACCTATCTCTTGACCTCTGATACCTGGCGCCAAGATCACAACGGGTACTCGCACCAGGGCCCAGGCTTCATCAACTCGCTGCTGACCAAGAAGGGCTCGATCGTCCGCATCTACCTGCCACCGGACGCGAACAGCCTCGTCTCAACTCTCGACCACTGCCTGCGCTCCGCTGGCTACATCAACCTCGTCATCGCCACCAAGCAGCCGTTGCCGCAGTGGCTCTCGATGGACGAGGCCATCACCCACAATGACGCCGGAGCCTCTGTCTGGCCGTGGGCTGGAAATGGTGATCCGGAGCGACCCGACGTCGTGCTTGCTGGAGCGGGCAATGTGCCGACGATCGAGGCGCTCGCGGCGGCGAAGATCCTGCGCGAGGAGCTGCCCGAGCTCTCGGTGCAGGTCGTCAACGTCGTCGACCTGCTCGTTCTCGATAGCGTCGCCGGGCATCCCCATCGTATGGATGATGACGAGTTCGAGCGCCTCTTCACCGTCGATCGACCGGTGATCTTCAATTTCCACGGCTATCCGTCCGCCATCCACCAGCTCATCTACAAGCGCGCTAACCCACAGCGCTTCCATGTCCGCGGCTACGTCGAGGAAGGCACCACCACGACGCCGTTCGACATGCTGGTGCGCAATCAGACCAGCCGCTACCACCTGGTGATCGAAGCGTTGCGGCGCGCGGCCGCCATCTCGTCGCGGGCCGCTCCGATCATCGAGCGCTACGAGCGCACGCTGCGCGACCATCGCCACTTCATCGAGCAGGAAGGCGTCGATCCGCCCGAGATCCGGGACTGGTCCTGGTGAACCCGGAGGGGCAGATCCTCGTCCTCAACGCCGGATCGAGCAGCCTGAAGCTCGGGCTGTTCGATGCCACCGACGAGGAGCAGCTCGCCGAACGCCAGATGAGTTGGGACGTCGATGCCGTGCCAGGCTACCAAACAGCACTCCACCATGTGCTAGCCGGCCTCGACACGAGCCGAATCGCGGCCGTCGGGCATCGTGTGGTCCATGGCGGCACACGGTTCACCACTGGCGTTGTGATAGATGTGGCCGTTCGCGCTGAGATCGCGGAGTTGACCACGCTCGCGCCCCTGCACAACGGCCCGGCACTCGCGGTTGCGGACGAAGTCGCACGCTTGTTTCCCGGTGTCCCCCAGGTCGCGGTCTTCGATACGGCCTTTCATACCACCCTACCACCGCACGCCTACCTCTATGCCCTGCCCTACGAGTGGCACGAGCGGTGGGGGGTGCGGCGCTTCGGGTTTCACGGGCTGAGCCATGCCTACAGCGCGGGCCGCGCCGCGGAGATCCTCGGACGGCCACTCGAGGAGCTGAAGGTAGTGACATGCCACCTCGGCAGTGGCTGCTCGCTGGCTGCCATCGAGCGAGGGCAATCGATCGCGACAACGATGGGATTCACGCCGCTCGATGGTCTGATGATGGCGACCCGGCCGGGCTCGGTCGATCCCGGGCTGCTGACCTATTTGCTGGCTGAGAACCGCATGACGGTGGCCGAGTTGGAGGAGGCGCTCTATCACGAGTCGGGTCTGAAGGGTGTCTCGGGACAGGCGGGAGACATGCGAGAGATTCTTTCAGCACGAGCACGGGGAGATGCACGTGCTGGGATCGCCTTCGACCTGTATGTGGCACGACTACGGGAAGGGATTGGCGCGATGGCAGCCGCCCTGGGCGGCCTCGATGCCCTCGTCTTCACCGGCGGCGTGGGTGAACACGCGCCTGCGGTGCGTGCGGGGGCGTGCGACGCGCTCGTCTGGATCGGTCTCACGCTTGACGATGCCGTGAACGCTACTGCCGCACCCGATGCCGTCGTTTCCTCACCCGATTCTGCTATCCGCGTGATCGTCCTCCATACCCGAGAAGAGTTGATGGTCGCACGGGAAAGCGTGCGGGTGCTGGGAACGCCGTGAGCGGCGGGCTGCATCCTCGGTATTGGTTACAAGAGGTTTGACACGTGAGCGAGTTGCATCGCAGCCTCGGGCTAGGAGCGCTCACCTTCTACGGTATCGGCGTCATCCTCGGCGCCGGCATCTACAGCATTCTCGGTGAGGCTGCAGGGATCGCTGGCGAGGCGCTGTGGTGGTCATTCCTGGTGGCGAGTCTCGCCGCGCTCCTGACCGGGTTCTCCTACGCAGAACTTGCAACCATGTTCCCGCAGGCAGGCGCCGAGTACGTCTACTTGCGCGAGGCTTGGCCCGCTGCGGCGTGGCTCCCCGGCATGCTGGGTTGGGCCCTGGTCGCCACGGGCATCGCCACGACGGCGACCGTGGCCCTGGCCTTCGGTGGGTACGCCGAACTGTTCGTCCCGTTTCCGAAGTGGACGATCGCTGCGGCGCTGGTGGTGGCAGTTGCCACGTTGAACGTCATCGGCGTCACCGAAGCGAGCTGGGCCAACATCATCTTCACGCTCGTCGAGTCGGCCGGCCTCATCGCCCTCATCGTCGTCGGTGCACGCGATCCCGATTTTGGGCGCACATTCACGTCGGCGCCCCACGCGGGTGTTCTCGGTGGCGCAGCCCTCATCTTTTTTGCCTACCTCGGTTTCGAGGAGATTGCTAACCTTGCGGAAGAGGCGAGACAACCCGCGCAGGATCTGCCCCGTGCCATCCTGATCGCGGTCGCGGTCTCGACTACGCTCTACGTTCTCGTCGCGGCCGCCAGCGTTACGCTGTTAGCACCAGCACAGCTCGCGGCGAGTACATCACCGCTGGCGGAAGCAATGCAGGAGGGAGCGCCGCGCCTTGCCGGCGCGCTGGCAGGTGTCGCGCTGTTTGCCACGGCGAACACGGCACTCATCGCGATGATGGCCGCAAGCCGCCTCCTCTTTGCCATGGCGCGTGGCGGTGATGCGCCGTTCCTCTTGGCGAGGATACTTGCCCGACGGAAAACGCCCGCGGTCGCCATTCTCCTCGTCGCGGTGGGCGCACTCCTCTGTCTACCCCTTGGGGGTGTGGGTCTTGTGGGAAGCATCGCGTCTTTGCTGGCACTCGTCACCTTTGCCTCAGTAAATGCCGCGTTGGTGCGATTGCGCTTCACCCATCCGGAGACGAAGCGGCCGTTTCGCGTGCCGTGGCCCCTACGTCGGGTGCCCCTGCCGACCGCGCTTGGGCTGGTTGTAGTCCTGGTTCTCCTGACGCGATTCGCGCCGCTAGTCTATGGCATAGCGGGTGCTGCGCTGGTCTTCGCGTACATCGTTCAGGCCGTTCCGTGGAATGGCAAGTCGTAACGATGAGATGCGGCCGCTGCCATTTGCTGTGATGGAAGGAACACGCCCATGCCAGCATATGAGCGCTGAGTCCACGACCGTCTTCTTTACCTCGGGCGGCGTGCTCTGCGCCGCCGACCTGTATCAACCCGATGGCGCGAACGAGCCGACGCCCTGTCTAGTCCTGGGACACGGATTCAGTGGTACGAAAGGCCTGGCGCGGGTCTACGCGGAGCAGTTTGCTGCCGCCGGGTTGGCGGTGCTGGTGTTTGATTACCGGCATTTCGGCGCGAGCGGCGGCGAGCCGCGCCAGATCGTCGACGTGGACAAGCAGCGCGCGGACTACCACGCTGCGGTGCGATTTGCCCGGGCCTCTCCGGGGATCGATCCGGAGCGTATCGCCCTTTGGGGCACCTCCTTCAGTGGCGGTCACGTCATTGCCGTCGCGGCAGAGGATCCTGGCATCGCCGCGGTGGTGGCGCAAGTGCCCCTGTTCGACGCACGGCGGACGGGCCGCACGATGCGGCAACGCCTGCGCAGGGCCCTGACTCGCAGCATCCTCAAGCTCTTCGTGGCCGCAATCCGCGATACGCTGAACGGCGCTTTGAGGCGACCACCATATCTCGCGCGTGTTGTCGGCCAACCCGGAGACGCGGCGGTCTACACCGAGCCCGAAGTTCGCGCCGCGTTCACCGCGCTCGGCGGTGAAGCCGTGGGATGGCGCAACGCGTTCGCCCCGCGGTTCTTGTTCGGGCTTCCCCGGTACCGCGCCGGCACGGCTGAGCGGCTACAGATGCCCCTCCTGGTCTGCCTGGCCGATCACGACCTCGAGGTCTCCTCTGCATTTGCCAAGTGGGTGGCAAAGCAGGCTCCGCAAGGCGAGGTGCGACGCTACCCTGTAGGCCACTTCGACGTCTACGTTGAGCCGGTGCGGACCCAGGTGGTCGACGATCAGATTGTGTTCCTGCGAACCCACGCCTAGAGTCCGCGGCCCTGCCATTGCGA
>DASUQU010000185.1:0-2892 GCA_036280495.1 Thermomicrobiales bacterium
TTCTTCCTGCAGTGGGGCGCGATCCCGGCAGAGATCACCCGACTCCACGACCTGCATGGTCTGATCACGTCGATGTTTCTCCACGGCGGTTGGGCCCATATCATCGGGAACATGGTCTTCCTGCTCGTCTTCGGTGACAACATCGAAGATGCCATGGGTCACATCTCGTATCTCCTCTTCTACCTCCTCACCGGGATCATTGCTGGCCTGACCCAGATCATCCTCAGTCCCTCCTCGGTGATCCCCCTCATCGGGGCGTCGGGAGCTATCTCCGGCGTGCTGGGCGCCTACATCGTCCTCTTCCCTCATGGGAAGGTACGGACGCTCGTCTTCTTCGGCTATTTCGGTCAGATCGTCCTGGTGCCCGCCTGGGTGATGATCGGGATCTGGTTCGCTCTTCAGCTCTTCAGCGGATTCTCGTCACTCGGTGCACCCGACGTCGGAGGTGTCGCTTTCTGGGCACATGTCGGTGGGTTCGTGGCCGGCGCGGTGCTGGTCTGGCTGTTCCGGGATCGGGAAGCTGTCGCGCGACAGAATGCGATTCGGGAGGGACATCAGGCGTGGGAGCGCGTCCCACGCGGCGCCCGCTCCTCTCGCGGGCGGTTCTAGGAGAGGTGAGCGTGCAGGTGAATCCGTTTATTCGATTTGACGTCGACCTCGAGGCCCTTACCGACGCCATGTGGGCGTTCGTTACCGACCCGCGGCCGTCACGTAACGAGCGTCCAGTCGTGAAGGCGCTCGATGATATTCACCCCGAAAGCGTCGAGGTGCTGGAATCAATGCTCCTCGATGGCACGGAGGAGCGAGCGGACATCGCAGCGTACGTCGCTACGGTCTTCGGCGACCGGCGAAGATGAGACAACAAGACGAGTCGTCAGTCGTGGGTCGTGAGTCATGAGTCGTAATGACGCCAGTAACCAGTAGCCAATAGCCAACAGCCGTCTCGGATCAGTCGGCCGGAAGCGACTCGCTCAGCCGCAACGAAAGCACCTGCGAAACACCGTCGGCGCCCATGCTGACCCCATAGAGGGTATCGGCGATCTCGATCGTGCCCCGATTGTGGGTGACCACGATGATCTGCGACTGCGCCGCCAGCTCACGGAGTCGCTCCCGGAAGCGGACCACATTCGCCTCGTCGAGAGCGGCATCGACCTCATCGAGGAGGCAGAACGGCACCGGATTCACCTTCAGGATGGCGAAGAGCAATGCCGCTGCGGTCAGCGCGCGTTCGCCTCCGGAGAGGAGGGCCAGGCTTTGCAGACGTTTGCCCGGTGGTTGGGCAATGATGTCGATGCCGGGCTCGGCACCGTTGTCACCCGTGGTCAACACCAGCTGGGCTGTACCACCACCAAAGAGTGTGGCAAAGGCCTCAGCGAACGCGGCAGCCACCATCGCGAAGGTCTCATCGAATCGCGTGCGCATGGTGCGACGCAGGTCCACAAGCAGGTCGCGTAGCGCGGCGGCTGCACCCTCTACGTCGGCAAGCTGCTCGCGCAAGTACGCCTGTTGGGCGTTCTCCCGTTCGTAATCGGCGACTGCGTCCTCACCGACGTAGCCGACGCGACGCAGACGTTCCCGTAGACGAGCGATCTCCGCTTCCAGCTCCGCCGGCGGCGTCCTGATGGCGACCACCGACCAGGTTAGCACCTCGTCCGGGTTTGCCAAATCGAGGTCATCGCCGATGCGGTCCCGCAGGATGTCTAGATCCTGCAGGGAGCGCTCGAGCGCGAATCCCGCGCGATCACGCTCCCGATCGCGCTCGACCAGCGACGCGCGCGCAGCCTGAAGCGACTCGGCGACGCGTCCGGCGGCGATCTCGGCGCCCATGGCTTCCATCCGTAAGGGCTCACGCTCGTCCGTCGCCGCGGCTAGCGCGGCAATGCTTGCGGAAACCTCGTTGGAGAGCCGTGCATGATCGGCGCTCAGCGCCTCACGCTCGCGATCGAGTGCGGCACCACGCTCAGTGCGAAGCGCTAGTTCTTCGGCGAGGGCGCGTTCCTGAGACTTGAGACCCGCTTCCCGGCGACGCTCGCCTCGCAACCGCTCTTCCAATCCCGCCAGCCGCCGCCCCTCCTCCGCCGCCGCCCGCTCGACTCCAGCGATCGCCGCCGTCAGTGCTGAGAGCTCGGCAGCCGACTCGTCGCGCGCACGGGACGCCTCCTCCCTAGTTGCTTCGAACCGATTGCTCTCGCGGTCGAGCTCTTCCTGGCCAGCCACCACGCGCTCACATTGGATGACAAGCTCATCCCAGCGGCGCTGGGACCGCTCCTGCTCGCGACCAAGCTCCGTGAGCCAGTCCGTCAGCCTCTGCCGCTGTTGCCGTCGTTCTTGCGCCGCGGCGGCCAGAGCAGCGCGTTCGTCCTCGGCGTGTCGCTTCGCGTCCATGACCGCGCCCATCGCTGCACTGACCTGTTCCGCTCGCCCACGTGCCGCGGCCAGATCGCCCTCGAGGACCGCAATCGTGTCAGGGAGCTCTCTAAGCTCACGCTCCCGGGCCAGCGTCCCGCTCGCGGGCATGGCAGAGCCACCGGTCACCGAGCCGCCCACGCGGGCAATCTCGCCGGTGATGGTAACGACACTCCAGCCCGCCGGAAGGTGAGGCAACGCCGCTCGCGCGGTGTCTAGATCGGCGGCAACTAGCGTCCGTCCCAGCAGCGAGGTGAGAACCGGGGCAATCTGTGGGGGCGAGGAAACCAAATGCGCGGCCACACCCCGCACGCCTGCCAGTTCCGTTGCCTTGGTCGCTTGTGTCTCGGGACGGTCTGCACGCACGGTATCCAGGGGTTGAAAGGTGGCACGGCCCGCGCCCGACTGCTTCAGTAAGGCGATAGCCGCTTCGGCGTTCGACCACTTGGTCACGACGATGTCCTGGAGACGGCTCCCCAAAGCGAC
>DASUQU010000186.1:0-5139 GCA_036280495.1 Thermomicrobiales bacterium
CGATCTGCTCGAGACGAAAGCGGACGGGCGGGTGAAACTCTATCTGACCTCGCGGGCGCTAGCGTGCCGGACCGCCTATCCCGATCTCTTCGCGTGTGGTGACTACATCCCGCTTGCGGCCGAGGGTGCGGCCGCTGACCATGTTGTCGCCTTCGCGCGCCGTGACGCGGAGAACGAATTCCTCACGGTCGTGCCGCACCTAGTCATGGGGCTGACCCACAAAGAGCTCATCGATCCCATCGGCTCGGAGGTCTGGGCCAACACCCGATTGCTCCTCCCCGAGGCCGAACTGGGGACGCGCTACCGCGATGTCTTCAGCGGGGAGGCGAGCAAGGTGACAGCGGGTGACGATGGAGCCGGTTTGCCTCTCTCCGAGATCTTCGCCTCGTTCCCCTTCTCGCTGCTGGAGCGTACTTCATGACCCAGGTTGTCGTTGGGTGTGCGATCTCGGCCGGCTAACGATCCGACTACCCCTGCTTCGGAGGTCTTGACGTGCTGTCGTGGCGCTCCAAGTCCTCTCAGGCGTCCGCGCGCCGGTCTATCGGCCCGCCACGCAATGGTCGACCACCGATCGTGCGCTGCTCGTTGTCACGCAGGCGGGGTTCGTAATGGGCGAAGAAGACATTGCCCACGAGCTCGCGGCGGCTGCGCACGCCGGTCTTGTCGAAGATGCTCTTGAGGTGCTGCTGAATGGTCTGCGGCATGACCGCGAGTCGCGTGGCGATCTCCACGGTGGAGTAGCCCTGCAGCACCAGCCGGGTGACCTCCTGCTCGCGCTCGGTCAATCCGTAGGCGGCCATCAGCAGGGAGGCAATGCGTGCTGGGTGCGCCGACTCGACGATGACCGCCACGCGGCGTGCCCCGGTGGTGACGAGCGCCGCACCGTGGAGCACGAGCCACTGGCCGGTCCGCGAGAGCACCCGCGCCAACGCCACCTCGCCCGGTGCATCCACCCCCTCTGCCGTCCGTAACGCTCGACCCGCGACCGCCATCACCGCTGGGGGGAGGATCCCGCGATGCTCCCACTGGCTATCGGGAAGGTCTGCCAACCAGCGCTCCACTCCTGGTGTCAGGGATTCAACGCTCCAGTCGCCGTGGAGGATGACCAGTCCCGGGGCCTCCGGCCGGTCGGGGTCGGTGGCCTCGCCGACGAGCAGCCCACGCCGGGCTCCTTCACCCAAGGAGGGCGCTATCCCGCGCAGGAAACGCAGCTCCTCGGCGGTGAACAGCGGTCGATCCGGTTCGCGGTAGAGCCCGAGCATGCCCCAGGTCTCCCCCGATCGCGTCCGTAAGGCGACGAGCACTTCCTGGTCTCCGCCGTAGGGACGGATGAATTGCTGCCACCCGGGACTCCCGCTCGGGTCGCCTCCGGTCACCTCGTGAAGGGTCGAGATCCCTCGCTCCGATCGAGCGACATCGGCCAGCTTGTGGACGTCGTCCGCCAGGTACTCGTGAGCCAGCATCTCCGGCGGCAGCTCCACGATCTCGGTTTGATAGTGACTGGTGACGAGCAGCGACGCCGGGTCGAGCGTCCACCAGCAGGGCGTCGAGTAGTGCGGCACTGCCCGGGCGAGGACCGCCGCCGACTCCTGCCAGAAGGTCGGAAGGTCGAGCCCCTGCCCGGCGAGTTGCCCGATCTTGTCCCGTGCTCGCTCCGCCACAGACGCGTTCATGCCCGCATCCTAGCACCCAGCGCTCCTCTCGCCATTCCACAAAAGTGGAATAGACACCCTCCCCCACATCCCCTACTGTCAATCTCGAACCAGGCATGACGAGGGAGCAACCATGGCCGGGAAGCAGGACGCCATCAGCGGCGCGCGGACGCCGGAAGAGCTGGAGACGCTCTTCGAAGACAGCCTGCTCCTGCGCGACTATCAGGTTCTCACCGCCCTGTTCGAGTCAGGAGCCACGCTCGTGATGGGCCGCGAGCAGCCAGTCCGTGGCGGTGAGGCGATCGCTCGCACCGCGTTGGCGACGTGCAACGGCATCGGCGCCTATGTCGCCGATCCGCGGCGCGTCCTGCTGGCCCGCAACTGCGCGCTCGTCATCACGGAACAAGGCATCAATGTGATGCACCGCGGCGACGACGGTGTCTGGCGCTACGCGATCGTGGTCCACGCGGTCGAGGAGAGCAATTGAAGGGAGAAGATCATGATCCAGGAGACGATTTCCAGCCAGCGGCTACAGCCGGTGGCCGTTGGCAAAGACGAGGGGGACGCGCGCTGGTGGTTCGGGGGCCTGGCGGTCATCAAGGCGACCGCCGCTGACACCGGTGGTCAGATGGCCATCATCGAAGTCACGGAGCCACCCGGTGCCGAAGCTCCTTTGCATGTCCATCACCGGGAAGATGAAGGGTTCTGGTTGCTCGAGGGGAGCGCAACTTTCGAGGTCGGTGGCACCATCATCGAAGCCGAAGCCGGTGACTACCTCTTCGGTCCGCGCGACATCCCACACCGCTACACCGTCGGCGCCGCGGGCTGCCGGATGCTGTTCATCATGACCCCAGGCGGCTTCGAGGACTTTGTCATCGCCACGAGCGAGCCGGCAGGCAGCCGCACCCTGCCTCCACCTTCGGAAGAGGAGCCGGATTTAGAGGGGCTCGCCGCGATGGCTCGAGCGTATGGCGGTGAGTTGCTCGGATAAGGAGATCTTCGTTGCGTCCGGCAATCGGGGTAGCGCATCACGATGAAGCGGGAGATACCCCGGATGAACCCATATCTGCTTTCGGAGACGCAGGCTGAGGCAGCAGGGGACCTGTTTGCGGCCGCGTTTTTTCCCTCGGCCGTGGCGACCTTCCTGTTTCCAGACCCCACGCGGCGAGCGCGGTTGCTGCCGGCCTTCTTCAGGGCGATGACGCGCCTGGCTGCGCGCCACGGTGAGGCCGTAGCGCTTGGGCCACCGCCGCAAGCCGTCGCGCTGTGGTTGCTGCCTGACCGGGAGTCGCCGACGGAGGTGGAGTTTGCGGAGGCCGGGATGGAGGCGTTCGCGGCTCTCATGGACGAGGGGGAGGCGGCGCGGCTCGACGCCCTCACCCGTCACATGGATGCGGCGCACGAGCGAGTGATGGACCGGCCGCACTGGTACCTGCCCTTCCTCGCCGTCACCCCAGACCGCCAAGGGCAAGGATCCGGGACTCTGCTGATGCGACACACGCTCGACCGGGCGAGCGCCGCCGGCGCGCCCTGCTATCTTGATTCGGCCGATGAGAGGAATCTCCCGTTTTACGAGCGTCTCGGTTTTCGTACCGTGGAGGCCGGAACGGTGCCGGGTAGCCAGCTGCGCACCTGGGCACTGCGGCGAGGGTGAGTTGGCGCCAGTTGTGAATGCGACCTGCGGGAACAGGAGGCTCCCTCCCCAGGCGTCGGCCCAGCATATCCGAGGAAAGTGGTAGCCCCTTAGAGTGTCTCTGGGACTCATCGAGGCACAGACTAGGCGGTCATCGCGGTCCAGACGCTAGGTCTTGGGCTCGGTCCGGGTCTTGCGATCGGGTGTCGAGATTTGATCGGGGTCTGATCCACAACCGGTCGGCTGGACCCAGTCTGGGTTGTGTCGCTTTGGGAAGGATGCCGCAGGTGCCTGAGAAACGAGGGGAGTGGACGGTCCTGGAGAGTGCCGTCCACTACCGCAACCCGTGGATAACGGTGCGCGAAGACCGGGTGATTCAACCCGACGGAGAAGAAGGCGCCTTCGGCGTCGTGGAGATGGTGCCGGGGGTCTCCGTTCTCCCGGTCGACGACGACGGCACGGTCTACCTCGTGCGCGTCTATCGCTACACCATCGATCGCCATAGCCTGGAAGCGCTCGCTGGCGGGATCGAAGATGGTGAAGACCCTCGGGAAGCGGCCCGCCGCGAGCTACGGGAGGAAGTCGGCATCGACGCGGCGGAGCTGATCGACCTGGGGGTGGTCGATCAGCTCACCGAGGTGGTCATCGCGCCGGACCGGCTCTTTCTGGCGCGGGGGCTGTCGTTCCGCAAGCCGGATCGCGAGGAGACGGAGGAGATCGAGCGCGTGGCCGTCCCGCTGCAGCAGGCGGTGGAGTGGGCCTATGACGGCACCATCTCGCATGCCACCTCGATCGCGCTCATCCTCAAGGCGGCGCGCCATCTGAACGCGTAGCTAACAGGGGCGTGTACCGAGGCGCCGAGGGGAATATCTGCCCTTTCCTTGGAACCAAGCACAAGGTGCACCGTCTTTATCTCATCCTCGGGCACGACATCATGGCTGATCGCTGGCATGGAACGGCCGCACCTGCGCCGCCTCGACTGACGTGAAGGGAATCGTGTACGACGTCGCCCACGGACTCGGGGGCGATGGTTCCCGCACCACGACGTAGTAGGCGCCGTTGCGTGCTGCCACCAGGAGCAGCTCCTGCTCGGCCAACTCGGGGAGCACCCCGGGCGGCGTCACGAAGGTGACGCGCAAGCTCGCGTTGGAATTGCCCGTCAGCAGATCAACGGCCGCGAGCTCCGCGATGACCCCCGTCGCCACCAGCGCACTCAGGAAGTAGGCCACGAACAGCAAGGCTATCGGCACAACCTTCCGCGCTCGGATCTCCGCCAGCAGGAAGCGGCGCTGACTCCACCCGAGCCACAGCACGTAGAGGAGCAGCCCCAGACCGACGTAGCCGAGCAGGCTGGAGATCTCGGTCAGCACCGAGCGATGCGGCAACTCCCGCTCGCGAAAATAGGTGGCGGCATCTAGTAGCAGCGGCGCCACGACGATGAGGTTAGCCAGGACGAGCAGGGGACGGGGATCGCGGGCTTGCCGACGCTCCAGCCAGGTGCGTAGTGGGGGGACGTGTGAGAGGGCGCGCCACAAGACGACGATGAGCACCAGCAGCAGCGGATAGTCCAGCAGCCCCCAGAGCGCATGGACGGACTGCAGGGCGACGTACGGGGGTGGGAGGTCGAGCGAGGTCGCCTCGATCGCCAGCCGGCCGTAGTAGGCATCGACGTAGACGGAGCCGACGAGGTACAAGCCAGCCGAGGAGATCACGGCGATGATGACGGACTCGGCAATGCGCCGTACGGTCTCCAGGGACGACGGCGACAGTGGAGTTGCTCCATCCACGAAAGCCGACCCCTTCATGTTCCCGCCCCCTGGCGGCTGGTCCGTGCCGACATCGAGGGATGGTGTG
>DASUQU010000187.1:0-19428 GCA_036280495.1 Thermomicrobiales bacterium
CGCAAAGTCGCCAACCTCCGTGTCTTCGACGATGCGGACGGCAACCTCAATCGCTCGGCACTCGATCTGCTGGAGACCGGAGAGCCAGTCGGGATGCTCGTGGTTTCCCAGTTCACCCTCTACGCGGATTGCCGCAAAGGACGCCGCCCCAGCTTCGTGCAGGCTGCGCCACCATCTATCGCCGAGTCGCTGGTCGACCGATTCGCGGAGACATTACGTGCTCTTCGCCTACCGGTAGAGACGGGACGGTTCGGCGCGGAGATGAAGGTCGAGCTGGTCAATGATGGTCCGGTGACGATCTGGCTGGATACCGCGGAGCTCTGAGTTGTCGGATGGAAACGTTGCCACCGGGCTCTTTCTCTCGATAATGCACTAGGCGCGTGTCGCGCTCGGTACTCATGAGGGAGAGGGGTGTCCGTGGGAGCGCAACCCAAATCGACGAACGGCCGGCCGCTCAAGGTCGGGTTGATCCTGCCCGAGACGGAGCGCCAGATGAACGGCGGCTCCGCTCGCTGGAGCGAACTGCGCGAGATGGCCAAGCTCGGCGAGCATATCGGGGCAGACTCCCTCTGGATCACTGACCATCTCATCCACCGTGTACCGGGCGAAGAGCCGCGTGGCATGTGGGAGTGCTGGTCGCTCATCTCGGCGCTGGCGGCGATCACCGACAAGCCAGAGATCGGCACGCTGGTGCTATCGACCTCGTTTCGCAACCCGGCACTCCTAGCCAAGATGGCCGATACCGTCGACGAGATCAGCGGTGGTCGGCTCATTCTCGGGCTCGGCGCCGGGTGGAATGAGGCGGAATACATCGCCTTTGGCTATCCCTTCGACAACCGCGTCAGCCGCTTCGAAGAGGCGGTGACGATCATCACCAGTCTCCTGCGAGACGGTCGCGTCGATTTCGAGGGGACGTACTACCAGGCGCGCGACTGTGAGCTGCGCCCGCGCGGTCCACGTGCCAACGGTCCGACCATCATCTTCGGTGCCTCCTCGGCTGGACCGCGCATGCTCGATCTGACTGCCCGTTACGCCGACGGTTGGAACACGTGGTTCAGCAGCACGGGAAACAAGGTCGAAGGCCTCTTGCCATTGTTGGAGAAGGTCGACGCCGCCTGCGAAGCGGCTGGACGCGCCCCGGCGACGCTCGAGCGCAGCGCGGCGGTGATCGTCGAGGCCGCGCCGCACGAGCCCTCAGCCATGACCGGGCCGCCCCTGACCGGGAGCCCCGCGGAGATCGCCGCGGGATTGCGCGCCCACGCCGACGCCGGTCTCTCCCACGTCCAAGTCTGGCTGGAGCCGAACACGCCCGCCGGTATCGAAGCTTTTGCACCGGTGCTCGAGGAGTTGGATCGAGGGTGATGGGGGACAGGTAATAGGAGATGGGCTTCGGCTTTCGACTCTGGCTGACCCACGACTGACGACTCGTCTCGCCTACTAGCCGGTTACCTCGCTCCCCACGTATCATTGCATTTGGCCCGCAAGGGGTGTCCGTACACCTATCTTGCTGCCGCGTTCCCGTTTCGCGGCGGCAATGCATCGTTTTGGGAAGGTTCGTCGTCGCATGAAGATCGTACTCCGCCAGGATGTGCCGAAGCTCGGCGAGGCCGGCACGATTCAGGAAGTGAAACCCGGCTACGCCCGGAACTACCTCATCCCGCAAGGGATGGCGGTGCTGGCCACCGCCGGCGAGATCAAGACCGCCGAGCACAATGCCGCGGTGAAAGCTCGCAAGATCGCCAAGCAGGAAGCCCAGCTGCAGTCCCTGGCGGACAAGATCGCCGGCAAGCGTCTGGAGTTCACCGCCCGCGCCGGCGAGGGGGGTCGCCTCTACGGCTCCATCACTGCGGGCGACATCGCCGACGAGCTCGCCAAACTGGTCGGGGAAGAAATCGATCGCCGCAAGGTGGTTCTGGAGGATCCGATTCGCCAGCTCGGTGAGCACGCGGTGACGGTCCATCTCGTCGGTCGTCTGCGACCAGCGATCACCGTCGCGGTGGTCGGTGATGCCGAGTACCAGGCTGCCCAGGCTGCCGCGGAAGCGGCGAAAGCCGAGGAAGGCCCTACCGAAACCCCGGGCGCCGCGGGTCACCCCGAGCCGGGCTCACAGCATGACGACACCAAGACTGAGACCGTCGATGAGGGTCCGCCCCACGAATGGGTCGACGAGCGAGGTGTGCCCGGAGCTCACGGCTTCATCGACAACGAAGGTGGTGCTTCCACCTTGACCGAAGAGTCGGGGAAGGCCGTCGAGGTCGAAGAGGAGCTCGACCCGGTCGGAGAGTCGTAGACTAGGTTTCACGTCGTCGCGTCTGGAGTTGGCCGGACGCGACGGCAGCAGACGCGACCCCGTCGCGTCCCGCTTGGTCCGCCGCCCCGCCGGACTCCCCGCCATCGTATTGGGGGATCCGTCGCAAGGGCGAGGGGAGCCATGGTCGCCGCTGTACCAAGCATCATCGAGCGATTGCCGCCGCACAATGTGGAGGCGGAGCAATCGGTGCTCGGTAGTCTCCTCATCGACCGGGACGCCATCATCCGGGTGGCGTCCTTCCTGCGGCCGGAAGACTTCTACGCCGTCGCCAACGGTCTCATCTATCACGCGATTCTCGATCTCTATAACAAGCGCGAGCCGACTGACTTCGTCACCCTCTCCGACGAACTGCAGCGACGCGGGCAATATGACCAGGCGGGTGGTCTCTCGTATCTCTCCAGCCTGCTCAACGCGGTTCCCACCGCCGTCCACGTCGAGTACTACGCGCGCATCGTCGAGCGCGCCGCGACGTTGCGCCGTCTCATCGACGCCGGCACGGAAATCGTCGACGTCGGCTTCCGCGAGGGGATCGACACCGAGGACGCGCTCGATGCGGCCGAGCGCGCCGTTTTTGCCGTCTCGCAGCGGCGGCAGAGCAAAGATTTCGTCTCCATGGGGGAGGTGCTCGACCGCTTCTTCGACCAGATCGACTATTTGCAGCAGCATCGTGGCGAAGTCGTCGGCGTTGCGACGGGCTTCTCGGACCTCGACCAGCTGACCGGCGGACTCCAGCGATCGGACTTGATCATCATCGCCGCTCGTCCTTCGATGGGGAAGACGAGCCTGGCGTTGGGCATGGCCTACGGCGCCGCGGTCGGACATGGCAAGACGGTCGGCATCTTCAGTCTCGAGATGTCGGCCGAGCAACTCGTGCAGCGTGTCCTCTCCATGGAGACCGGGGTCGATTCGCACCGCTTGCGCCTGGGACAAATCAACGACGACGAATGGGACAAAATCTCTCGTGCGTTCGGCCGGCTGAGCGAAGCGCCGATCTACATCGACGACGCGTCGACCTCCAACATCATGGACGTCCGCTCCAAGGCGCGCCGATTGCAGGCCGAGCACGGTCTCGATCTGATCATCGTCGACTACCTGCAGCTGATGACCGCTCGCCGTAGCGAGAACCGTGTGCAGGAGATCTCCGAGATCTCACGCGGGTTGAAGGGGCTTGCGCGCGAGTTGAATGTACCGGTCGTCGCCCTGTCGCAGCTCTCGCGCGCGGTCGAAAGCCGCTCCGATCATAAGCCGATGCTCTCGGATTTGAGAGAGTCAGGCTCCATTGAGCAGGACGCGGACATTGTCGTCTTCATTTACCGCGAAGATAAGTACGAGGATGACTCCGAGAAGAAGGGTATCGCCGAGATCATCGTCGCCAAGCACCGCAACGGGCCGGTCGGTTCGATCAACCTCCGCTTCTTCGACCGCACGGCTCGATTTGCGGATCTGGAGCTCTACCCCGGACCGGGGATGTAACGTGCGTCCGATGTCCGGAGTTCTTCCCGAAACTCATCTCAGACTCCATGCCATTCGCAGCAACGTGGTAGCACGTCGATCCGGGCCCGGATGGGGGCGACCGTGACACGGCAGTTCAACGGGTTCCTGATACAGACCGACCCGTCGGTCGACATTCCGCGAGCTTTTTTCACTGATGTCTTGCCACAAATCTCAGAGCTGCCCGAGGTCCAGGCGACACTTGCGGTCTTCCGGCTCGCCTCAGAGGCGGGTGGTATCGAGTTTCCCGTTTCGGAGACCACGCTACGCGCCGATCGACCGCTGCGCACTGCGCTGCGTACCAATGGCAGCCCGCGTGAACCGGACGAGCGCATCGCCACCGGGCTCGATCTTGCCACTGGGCGCGGCACCCTGCTCCGCTTCGTCGCCGAGCGGGGTGACGGCCGCGACGTCTGGTACTATGTCAACACCCCCGTCAACCAGGCGCTGGTCGCGGCTATGGCGCGGGGAGCGGTCGCTCCGCCGCGGGCGCTCTGGCGCGAGGGGCAGCCGCCGGTGGTGATCCCGGAGCGGCCCAACGTCTTCCGTCTCTACGAGCAAAACGTGGGTCCGCTGACGCCGCTCATCGCCGATCATCTCGTGCGGGCGCTCGAGACATGGCCAGTCGAGTGGATCGAAGATGCGGTTGCGGAATCAGTCGCCTATAACAAGCGCTCCTGGCGCTACATACAGCGCATCCTGGAAGGTTGGCAGAGCGAGGGACGAGAACCGCGCGAGCGGTACGGGTAGGGCGGAGCAACGGAAGAACGTATGAAACGCATCGGTGACGTCCTCACCTCCCTCTCCATCCCAGTCGGTCCAGCCGGCAGCAACGGCTCGGCCACGGCGACCCCGCCGTGGCGCTGTCCGGTCTGCAAAGACGCGGGCTGGGTGCGCATGGAGGTCCCGGTTGGCCACCCGAATTTCGGCCGGCTGTTCGAATGCGAATGTAAGGCGACCGAGCAAGCAGACCGTAGGCACGAACAACTCCGCCGCCTCTCAAATCTCGACGGGTTCACGCGCCACACGTTCGAGGACTTCGAGCCGGTTCCGGGAACAGAAGAGGCTTTCGACGCCGCCCGGGAGTTTGCCCGCGACCCGGATCCCGAGCATCGCTGGCTCTTTCTGCGCGGCGGCGTCGGCGTCGGCAAGACCCACCTGGCGGTTGCCACGGCGCTGGAGATCCGGGAGCGTTACGGGAGCGTCTACTTCGCCGTCGTACCAGATCTCCTCGATCACCTCCGCGCCACCTTCGACCCGGCGCGAGGCGTCGCCTACGACGACCGCTTCAATCAGATTCGCGGCGCTCCCCTGCTCGTGCTCGACGATCTTGGAACCGAGAACACCACTCCCTGGGCACGAGAGAAGCTCTACCAGATCATCAACCACCGCTACGTCGAGCGGCTGCCGACGATCGTGACTTCCAACCAGAGCCACGACAAGATCGACGAGCGAATCCTCTCCCGCCTGCTCGACACTCACCTAACGCGCGACATTTACATCGACGCTCCGGATTACCGGCGGCGGGAGCGGTCCGACTACACGCGGGGCCGTAGTCGCTCGCGCTGATCATTGCGCCGTCCATCACAATCGAGAGTGGGGCATACCGAACGCCGCAGATGCGGAAGCAGTCCTCGTGGCTCGCATCAGACGCGACCTCAGCGACGTATCGACGATTGGGCGCGGCGCGGAGTCGGTGTCATCCAGGCGAAAGCCCGCGGCCCATCGTTAGTCAAGCGTCAGCCGCGCCATCATGGCGAATCGCGGCCATCGCGCCGGTAGCCAGAAGCAAGAGCGGTCCACCAAACCCGACCAGGGAGCCGACGAGAGCGAGCGACATCGGGGGACCGAGGCGTGGTGTGAGCCAGCCGACGACACCGAACCCTGCTGCCCCGGCGAGAGTGACGGCACCCAGCCAGGTTGCGTAGACCCGGCCGCGCATGGCGTCCGGAACCGCCTCGGCCAGATACGTCTGCATGGCGATGACCGCCCAGGAATCGGTGAAGCCGAGGATGAATAGGCAGGCGAAGAGGACCGGCAGCGGCGGCGTGAGTCCCGCTGGGACGAGCATCAGCGGCGCCAGGTAGCCAATTGCCATCAAGCGCATCCGGCCAAGCCGCTTCTCCACCATTCGCGCAACCAGCGCCCCAAGTGCCGTCCCGGCGGCGAACGTCGCCGTCAGTAGCGAGAAGACCGTGGCGGCGTCATCGCCGAGGCGCAGCGTCTCTTCGACGAAGAGAAGGATGCTAATGACCAGCGCGGCAGTCACCAGTTGCCAGAGCATCTCGACCGCGGTGATGCCGCGCACGATTGGATTGTCGCGGACGACTCGTAGTCCCTCCGCGATCTCCCGGCGGACTGCCGCGATGCGGGTGATCGTGTCTTTCCGCTCGACCCGTGGCAACACGAGCCCAAAGATGCAGCCGGCAGAGGCGAGAAAGCAGAGCGACTGCAGACCGAACGCCAGCCGTGGTCCCGTCACGGCGATAACACCGGCGGCTAGAGCCGGACCGACGATGCGAACGATGCTGGCCGCCAACTGGGAGATCGAGAGCGCCGGCACGAGCTGGCCTGGCGCCACGACCATGGGCACCGCGGCCAGCTCGGCTGGGCGAGCGAGCGCGCTGCCAGTAGCGACAAGCATCGCCAGGACGGCGATCTGCCAGGCGCTGTCGGTAAAGGGCAGCAGCGCAACGAGCCCAGCACGAGCGAGATCGGCGGCAAGGATGATGCGACGGCGATCGAGGCTATCGGCAAGCATGCCGGCCATCGGCGCGAGCACCACACGAGGCAGAAGCTGAAGGACGAAGATCAGGCTGAGCAATTCCGCGGAGCCGGTCAGTCCGTAGACGAGCAGCGGCATCGCCACGAGAGCGATCCCCTCGCCGAGCTGGGAACCAACCTGCGCCAGCCAGAGCCGCCTGAACGCCGGGATGGCGAGAACATCGCCGAACCCAGCGTGCCCCTTGGAGTCGGCGATCTCCTCTTCACCCGAGCCTGTCGCGATTGTTCTTCTGGCAAGGGCGTTTGGTGCTATGTGAAACCGCTCCCCTGCGATGCGCGGATGGTTCGGCCGCAAGAGGCGATTGTCCGTGATCTCGTTGGACTGCGTAAGCGACGTGGAAAGTTCCCCTCGCAGCTGGATCAGCTCAGCTGTCATCGTCATCACCTCTCTTCTCGACAAAGATAAGGTGAAATTGAGGTAAATTCTTCCCTTGTTGAGGTCTACGTCTCTGACTGCCTATTGAGGTCCCGTAGACAAGGGCGTAGAATCGGCGTTGGTTCTTCAGAATTCGCCAGTATCTAATCGCGATTCGACGGCCTGATGGCTGGGAGCAATATTGTGCCTCGCTCGTCCCTCTTCGATCGCGATTTGACGCGAGCGCCGCTCATGCCTGTCCTCGTCGTGCTCATGCCACTGCTCCTCGCCGGTAGCCTCGCTATGGTCGGTTTCCGCCTGTGGTCGCCGGTGAACACCACCGCGGCCAGCGCGCCAGAGGTCCGCGAGTTCATGCTGACCGCCGAGGAGATCGACTGGGAGATCATGCCGGGCACGACCATTCGCGCCTGGGCCTACAACGGTCAGATGCCGGGGCCCGAGATTCGCATCCGCGAGGGCGATCTCGTGCGCATAACCCTGCGCAACGAGCTGCCAGTGGGGACAACGATCCATTGGCACGGCGTGAATTTGCCGCCGGAGATGGATGGACCGGTTGGGCTCAATCAGGCCGCCGTCGAACCGGGCCAGGAGTTCGTCTACGAATTCGTCGCCACCCCGGCCGGCACTCGCTGGTACCACTCCCATGCCGACCCCACGGCCCAGATCGCCCTTGGCCTCTACGGCTCCTTCATCGTCGAGCCCCGGGAGCCGCGGCAGACCTACGACCGCGACTACACCTACATCCTCAACGAATGGGATCTGGAACTGACGCCGGATGTTGCCATGGGTACCGAACCCTGGGGGCCGGGCGACCAGATGCTCCGCGGTGGCGAGTTGGGGACGGATCTGTTTCTGATGAACGGTCACGCCCACGAGAGCATCCCACTGATAAGACTGGCGGAGGGGGAGCGAGTCCTGATCCGGCTGATAAACGCCGGCAACTTGCCCCATGCCATCCACACCCACGGCCACTCCTTCAAGATCGTCGCCACTGATGGCAACGACGTCCCTGAAGGGATGGCACTGGTCAAAGACACAGTGCTGATAGGTCCCGGCGAACGCTACGATCTGGAACTGGATGGAAATAATCCTGGGGTGTGGATGTTCCACTGTCACATGGAAAACCATGCGGCCAACGGGATGATGTCGCTCATTCAATACGATGGGGCGGTTCCGACGGGTCCCGTCGGCGCGTTTTTCGACCCCGCCGGGGGGTTGGCACCCGGGGCTGCCGAGCACATCCACGGCCAGCCGGAGCGGTCCGACGCTGCGCCGAGTACGGAACCAGCCGTCGCTGCCCCTTCTACTGGTTCAGACCCGCTGCCCCCACCGGGCGGTGATGTGGTCGAGATCGCCCTGGTCGATGACCGCTTTGACCCGCCGGAGTTAACGGTCAAGGCGGGAACCACACTGAATTTCATCAACCGCGGAGCGAATTGGCACAGTGTCGCCACCTTTGATGGCAGCTTTGACTCGGGCCGGGTGGATCCCGGAAGCTCGTTCTCGGTGCGGCTTGACGTTCCCGGCGTGTACGACCTCATCTGCAAACATCATGGCCTGCGGGGGATGGTCGGGCGCATTGTCGTCACGGAGTGATCCCGCAATACAAGCAAAGGAGGTAGGCGGCGAGGGGATCTGAAGGCGGTGAACTTCGGACTAGGGTCGACTTGGATTCGATGACGAGATCCCAGCACCGACGGCGAACTGACGGACAAGGAGCACGACAATGGATGACACCAGGCAGCGAATAGCGGAGCAGGTTCTCCGGCGCTACCGGTCGGGACAGATGTCCCGGCGCGAAGCAGTACGGCTTCTTGGCGCGCTCGGTCTAACAACCGCCGGAATAGGAGCCATCGGGCTCGGCGCGATCAACACCGGGTCAACCATCGCCGGATCGGCGGCCAGCGGAGGGGTGCACGCCGGACATGGCGGCCTCTACGCGGCGCTGCTTCGGCAGGACGCCGGAACACCAGCCGCCGCTGCCACGCCGACGCTTGGCGAGCAACCCGATGGGACGCACGTCTGGAAGGTGAAGGTCGCTGGTTTGGATGAGGAGAACCTCATCGACACGCAGTCCTTCTTCCCGAAGGAAATCACCATCAACGCCGGGGACGCGATCTACTTCGAATTCCCGACGCCGCCAGGTTTCCACACCGTAACGTTTCTGTCCGGCGGGGAAGTGCCGCCCCTCATCATCCCAGACGAGTCGGCGGAAGCTTCAGAGGCAAGCCCGGCAGCCGGACCGCCGACGTTGATCATCAATCCAGAAGCGGCGTTCCCCTCGGGAAGCGAAACCTATGATGGCACTGGTTTCGTCAATTCCGGACTGGACGTCGTCCGTCTGCCCGGCGACCCTCCGTTTGTCCTCACCTTCACGACACCTGGCACCTACGAATACCAATGCATTCCCCACGGCGTCGTGATGAAGGCCACCGTTGTTGTCCAGGACGCGGGATCGGAACTCCCGGAGGATCAAGCTGCCATCGACGCCCGGGCCCAGGAGGAGCGCGCCGCCCTCATCGAAGAAGGGAAAGCGGAGATTGCCGAGTACCAGGAGGCGACAGCGACGACGCGCGAGGATGGGAGCACGCTCTGGGAGATTGCCGCGGGCGCGGGTGAGGGGCAAGCGCGGGTCATGCAGTTCCTCCCCAACACGGTGGAGATCAAAGCCGGCGATACGGTGCGCTGGGTCAACCATTCGAAGACCGAGCCGCATACCGTGACGTTCCTCGGTTCCGGTGTTGAGCAGCCGGAGGATATCTCTGTCGAGCCCCAGCCAGGCGGCCCGCCGACGATCATCCAGAATCCGATGACGCTCTTTCCGCAGGGGGAGCCGGTTTACAGCGGCGAGGGCTACGTCAATTCAGGGTTCCTCGGTGAGCTCAACGGAGAGCCATTGCCCGGCGGTCCAGCATTCGAACTGACCTTCGATACCGCCGGGGAGTACCCGTACTACTGCATTCTCCACGCTAGCGGCCCGGAGGGACCCGGGATGGCCGGCACGATCACGGTGACGTAGCGGGGACCCGGGTCCAGTGCTCAAACCCTTCCCCGAAGCACTTTGGGGGAAGGGTCGAGCTTGCCAATCGCAGGGTAATGCCGTGAAACCTATGCCATGGTTCCGGCGTCATGCAGAAGAGAAATCCGGCGCACTCGCCGGATGCCGGGCGCGAAGCGGCCGCAGGGTATGCTTGGCGCTGCGCTCGCGGTCTGTTTGCCGCAATGATCCCCAACCTCGCGGAGGAAACTCGTGTCGGATTTGACGACTAAGCGAACGCGCCGCCGGCTCCTCGCGGAACTGGCTGGTCTCGCTACCGTGATCCCGCTGACGGCAATCCGTCCCGGGTCGGCCGCCGCTCAAGGCGGCGTGGTGACGCCGGACGGCCGCGAATACACGGCATACGTGCCGACGGCGACGAAAACCGGGCAGTTCTATCAATACTCCTGTGAATTCGACGCGTCGTGGGTCGTCCTGGCGACCTTTGGCAAGGACGTGCCGTTCGCGGAGCAGTTAGCCGTCGTCGGTCATGACACCTCGATGGAGCCGTACTTCGAGGAGACCGCGGAGGGTTTCATCATCTACGGGGGTGACATCACCAGCGCCTTCTGCGGCGACTACACGAGCAATATGCTCGCCCGGTCGACCGGCACTGCCTTTTTGCCCCTCTTCGAGCACTACGGGCTCGAAGCCAAGGCGGTGAAAACGCGAGAGGAGATCGAGGCGACCCTCGACCGGGGAGGTCTGGTCTGGACCAAGGCCACGGTCGACTTCCTGCCCTGGGCAGACACCACCTGGCTCACGCCGGATGGCAAGGAAGTGCCGACCGTGCTTGGCAACGACCACGCCGTCGTGGTCATGGGCTACAACGATGATGGGGTGGTGATCCGGGACGTCCTGGGTCCAACCAACACCAACTGGGAGCGCGCCTACGAATACGACGTTCCGTGGCAGACGTTCCTAGACGTGTTCGAAGCCCAGGGTTCCGATGGCGTCGCGGTGTTCCGTCCCAATTCGGAGGCGAATGAATCCTCCGATGCAATCCGGCCGGGCTATTCCATGGAACCGGCTGATCCTCTCCAGATCTGCTGCTAGAGCAGAGCGGCAGCGCCAATAGCGAGGAGTGTTCCCGTTCTGGAGAGTCGAGCGACGCTGGCGTCGCCCCTACAAGCCGAATCCTTCTCGGTTCCTCGACTCCTCGACCACCGAGACTGGCATCCGGCAGACGACGGTGTATGCCGGGTTGAAGACGTTGCCAACGTCGAAGCCGACGGTCTGCCCCATGAGATGACTGGCGGCAACGACGTCGAGCCCGTAGTCGGCTTCGAGCCAGGCAAGCATCTCCGTCGTGGCATGCTGCAGTGCCTGGTCCAGGGGACGAGCGCTGCCTACGGTGAAGAGTTCGACGCCGTCAGACGTCACGCCGCGGGGCCAGCAAATCGCCCAATTCTTGCGAAGACCGAGGCGGAGCTCCATCTCCATCGAGACTTCAATGCCGGTGCCGCTGATCTCCCCATCGCCCTGGCGGGCGTGACCGTCGCCGGCGAAGAAGAGCGCGCCGGGCACGCTCACCGGGAACCAGACGATCGTTCCCGGCCGGAAGCCGCGCCAGTCCATATTGCCGCCGTGCGGCCCGGGGGTCGAAGTCGAAATTGCCTGGCCATCGGCGGGAGCGACACCAAAGCAGCCGATCATCGGATCCAGCGGCAGTGCCAGATTGGCTAATGCGGGCGGAGGATCCACCAGCCGCACCGTACCCGCCGCGAGGTCGATCACCCAGTCGGCGGTTTCCCGCTGCGGCAGTCGAGCCGCATGGTCAGGATTGACGACGTTCGGCGCCAGCGGGTAGCGCGTCCATCCGATTGGACGCGATGGAGTGAGACGCTCGATCTTCACTTCGAGCGCGTCACCCGGAAGCGCGCCCTCCACCCAGACCGGGCCGCTCTGCGGGTTAGGTCGCTCTCCCCGTTGTGCGCCCGTGCGATCGACGCCGAGGGCATCGAGTGTCTGCATGACGACGTTATCCCCTGGCCGCACCCGTAGTGCGGGCGGGTGCTGGCCCATGGTGTTGAAGAATTGCTCGGGCTCGAAACGGTGCACGGCCACGTGGTTCCCCCTAGGGAAGGTGAAGCGGGTCGGGCTGTCATTGTCGCATTGGAGTTGAAGCTGAGGACGCTCTCGACCCATTATGCGGTTATCGCGATATTATGATATAATCTCACTGGTTAGAAGTTCGCGCTATGGAGGAGGTCTGTCATGACGATGCTTCGCAACCTGTTCAATCGCGTCGGCGGCGGCGCCAACGCTAGGTTCGAGCGCTATTACGGCGATGTGGCCCGTGCCGGTGTCGGTTACCCGACGGCCGATGAGGCCCGCAAGGACATGCAGCAGGTCCACCGCTCCCTCAATCGGTACGGCTGGATCCGCTAATGTCTCGCCCGACGCCCCGCGATCGGGTCTGTTGCCCCCGGTTCTGATCTCGCAGGGATTCAGACCGGGGGCATTGCTTTTCGCCTCCTCCGGTTTCCCTTCCCTCTACAATCGTCTTCATGGCCAGAACCCCGCTACCCCACACTTTCGATCCCAGTCCAAACTCTGACATCGGAAACCCTAAACTTGTCTCGGTTATCCGTGACCAAATCGAGGTTGATGGGGGCCGCATCTCATTCGCGCGCTTCATGGAGCTGGCGCTCTATCATCCGGCCTGGGGGTTTTACCAATCAGCCGAGCGCCGGCCGGGACGGCCCGGCGACTTCCTGACGGCGCCCGAGACTCACCCGTTCTTCGGCATTGCCCTGGCGCGGCAGATCGCGGATTGCTGGGAACGGCTCGGTCGCCCCGACCCCTTTGTCGTCCGTGAATACGGGTCGGGCATCGGCGCCCTCGCCTGGGACGTCATTGCTGGACTCTCACAGGAGGCACCTGGGTGCCGTGCCGCACTCCAATACCGCCTGATCGAGAGCAACCCGCACCGCCTGGCGGAGTCGATCGCGGGCTTCGTCGAAGGCGGACTCGGCGAGGTGGCGCAGCCCGAAGATATCCCTCCCGGCTCGGACCCGGAGCCAATCTCGGGCGTGGTGATCGCCAACGAGGTTGCCGACGCCCTTCCCGTCCATCGACTTATCTGGCGGGATGGCCGCCTGCTCGAGGGCTGGGTGGCCTGGTCTGCCGGCGGGTTTGCGGAAGAGGAGGGTGAGCTCTCGCCGGAGGCGGCAGCGGTCGATCCGGAAGGGATGCTGCGGGAGAATGGCATCACTCTCGAGGAGGGAGATCGTATCGAGATCAGCCCGGCCGCGGCGGCATGGTTCACATCGGCGGCGCGGGGATTGCGGCGTGGCTACGCAATCATCATCGATTACGGCTACCCTGCGACTGAGCTGTACCGAGTGCACCGCTTGCAAGGGACGGTCCGGGCACATCGCGAACACACGGTGACCGACGATCCCTTTTGGCACGTTGGCGAGCAGGACCTGACTGCACACGTCGATTTCAGCGCGTTGCGTCGTGCAGGGGAAGAGGCAGGGCTCACCTTTGCCGGGCAGACGAATCAGGGCGCGTTCCTGGCCAGCCTCGAGATGGGCGACCTGCTCGTGGCGCTCGGGAAGGACCCAGAGACAACGCTGCCCGAGTATCTGGCGGCACAGGCGGCGACCCTGCGCCTGATCGACCCGGGCGGGATGGGCCGCTTCGGCGTGCTGGTTATGGCCCGCGACGCGCCAATTTCCCCGCCGCTCAGAGGCTTCAGGGTGCAACCGCCGCCGTTCTAGAGGGATGGAGGGATTCGCGGTGTATTTGTTCTTGAGCGGGGCGGAGATGCAGCCGGAGCGGGTGCGAGATACCTGGCCCGAGGCACGGTTCGTGGCGCGGGGGCGCCTGCAGCCGCGACCGCTTGGTGCCGTCGCGCCGCCGGCCGGTGCCCACTTTGAGACCTGGGGCATTGTTATCGAGACACCCGCGGGGACAGTTGCGGGTGACTCACGCGGTGCGATCACCGACGATGGCCGCGTCTTCACGGTAGGCGTACCGCCTGCGGATGACGCCGACCCCGCGGCGGTGCTCGCCGCGGCGCGGTATTGGGAGTTACCGCCCCCCTACGTACGCCGTCTGGCAATCGCCGCCAATGCCCCCGTCGAAGAGTACGTTTACTAGCACACCGGAACCAAGCAGCACTGCAGCGCGTTATGTCGATACGGCGGCGTCGCAAGCGGTGCGGATCCGCTACGTCGGCCTTATACTCGAAACTCCGGTAGCGGCACGGCAACCGCGTACCCAACCAGGTATGGCAAGGACGACAACGAAATGGCGGAAACCGTCCTCTTCATTCTGCTGCAACTCTTGCAGCTCCTAACTTTTGCGCTCATCGGCCGGGCGCTCCTCTCCTGGTTCGACCCAGGAGGACAATGGACGATCACCCGCATCCTGGCGGAAGTGACCGAACCGGTCATTGCGCCGTTGCGACGGGTGATTCCCCCGGTCGGCATGCTCGATCTCTCGTTCATCGTCGCCATCATCCTCATTCAGGTTCTGGAGCGGTTGCTGCGACAAGCGCTGCTGTAAAACTCAGCGGAAACACGAAAACGCGCCTCCGGCATTTGCGTCCGGCCGCGCGTTAGTTCTCATCGAACACGCTCTCGGGACCGGCGTGCGCAGCCGCTAGTGGAACAGAGAAATCCGGTACAGTAGACGCAAGCGGTGTGATGCAAGGGAGCGGGAAAGCAGGGGAACGAATGGGCGGAATCCGGTTGCTAACGATGCTCTATACGATCTTCTTCGTGCTGATCATTCTAATCGTCATTGGCTCATTTTTCGGCGTCTTCGACAACCCCATGATCGACCCGGGCTTGTAGCCCGCTCAGCCACACCCAACGCACGTCTCTGCCGCCGGACGGATTATTCCGTGCTCCAGACCACACTTCGTCTAGACTCGGTCGCCCGCCTCGCTGCGCCAGCACCACAATCCTAGACCGGAGCGTCCTCCAACTCCAGACCGATGAGGCGCATCAGGCGCAGGGCGTTGGTCGTCGTCGCCACACCCGGCCGCAGCTGGTAATCGAAGGACATCGGCGGGGCGTCGGGCCCCTCGTCGACGGTATCGGTGAAGTGCACACTTACTGCTGATTGGGCCAGTCGCGGGTCGTCGGCCAGCGCCAGGTCGTGCGTCGATACAGCGCCGATGGCTCCTTGATCGACCAGATACGCGATCACCCGCCTTGCCGCGACGCTTCGCTCCGCGGTGTTCGTCCCTTGCAGGATCTCGTCCAAGAGGTACATCACACGTGGACCACCCTCCTCCCCAGATTGGGTCGCTGCATCGACTATCAGCTTCAGCCGCTGCAGCTCCGCCAGAAAGAACGAAACGCCGCGCTCCAGCGAGTCCTGTACGCGTGCGCTCGTCCAGAGCCCAACCGGGGGCATCGCAAGCGCGGCGGCGCAGACCGGACCGCCCGCCTGGGCGAGGACGGCGTTGACACCGACGGCGCGCAGGAGGGTGCTCTTGCCGGACATGTTCGACCCGGTCACCAGGAGAAACGTGCCGGGTGGGCCAATTGTCAGGTCATTCCGCACCCGCGCATCACCGCGAAGGAGCGGGTGGCCGAGCAGGGTCGCGCGATAACTATCTCCCTTCCGCTCGATCCTCGGAAACGTCCAGTCGGGATTGTCGTGACGCAGGCCGGCGAGAGCTGCCAGCGCTTCCGCTTCGCCGAGGGTTTGCAACCAACGGCGAGCGTCGCGGCCGCCATCCCGCTTCCAACGCTCCAGCGCGAACAGGACGTGCACGTCCCACAGCGTCACGGCCTGGATTGGCACATAGAGGACTGAGGAAGGCGGGATCGCCATCCCAGTCAACCGCGCCAGACGGCGCAGCATGATCGGCGCACCGCGTTCGCCGGACCCCAATTGCTTCTGGAGATGCTGCAATGCGGGGTCAGCAAAATCAGCGTCGGCCAGCACGTCGAGCTGGCCGGCATAGGCGGTAATAGCGCGCTGCTCGGTCACCACCTCGGCGATGGTGGCGTATGCCCGCCGCGCCGCCGTCGCTCCGACCAACAGATTCACCAGAAGCGGGACGCCCCAGAGCGGCGCCGCGACGAGGCCGCTCACATCCGCGACCCCGAGCACGACAACCGCGATCGGACCAAGCCAGGCCACCCAGCGCAGCCACGCGCGATCACCGAGCCCATGCGGATCTTCCGCCCAGGCGAGGAAGGGCCCGGGAGCGGATTCGCCATCCAATGGCACGCGACCCCGCAACTCGATTTCTTGCCGCAGATCGAGGAGCGGCGCCAACTCTGCCACCGCGCCCTGTCGAGCGCCGGCCACAGTTTGCTCCGCCGGCGCCAGGAGCCAGGTCGCCAGACTCTCCCGACCCATTCGGGTCGCGGTAGTGTCGAGCAACTGAAAAAGTGAGGCCCGGCCGACGATATCGAGATCCCCGGCGTAGGGGTGTTCAGCGGGAACGTCGGGAAGCCAGGGCGTCGGGAGATCGTCCCAGCGACGATCTATGCGAGCCAGCGCCTCCTCCTGGATCGTCCGCATTGTCGCTAGGCGAGCCCTCTGCTTTCCCAGGCGCGCATGGTAGACAGCAAGGAGGGCGAAGAGGCCCAGGAGTACGCCAGCCAGCGCCCAGCCAGCGGTTGCTCGCCCCCAAAGTCCCCAGGCCGCGGCCGCCACCGCGGCAAGAAACGCGACGAGACGTGCGTTCGCGACGAGATTCCAGCGGGAGTCGACCCGCGCGAAACCAGCGGTCGCCGAGGCGAGCCGGGATTCATACGAAAGTCGCGGATCTGTCGCGGCGTTGTTCACATACCCAGTTTAGATGCCAGGCTGAACTTCCAACGTGTTGCTTGTCAAGGGCCGGATGTTTGTCAGTGCGCACGGGGAAATCGGGAAGCTCGGCGATTGCGCCGATGACCACCGACGAACCGCGCCTGCCGGTGCCTGATTTTGCCGATCACCGTTTCCCGGTACGCTTTCCCATGCCATTGCACAGCGCCGAATGCGTTGGCCGAGAGGGGAAGAATGGCCGGACCGAAAGTCTCGATGACCTGGTGGTCGTTTGCTGATCGTGAACTTTCTCCCGACGAGCTCATTCGCGCCGTGGCAGCGATGGGGTACGACGGCATCGAGCTAGCCGAGGAAGCGCTCTGGCCTGCAATCGCGGACGCAGGACTGGCAATCGTCTCCCACCGTGGCCATGGCACGATCGAGTCCGGGCTGAACCGGGTCGAGAACCACGATCGCATCGAAGCGGAGATGCTCTCCAATCTCGAACTCGCCCAGCGCTGGGGCATCCCGCTGCTCATCTGCTTCAGCGGCAGCCGGGTGGAATTAACTGACGAGGTAGGTGTCGAGAATACGGCGCTGGGACTGTCGCGAGTTGCCGGAGCGGCGGAGGACGCTGGTGTCACCCTGGTGTTAGAGCTGCTCAACAGCAAGATCGACCACCCGGACTATCAGTGCGACCACACTGCGTGGGGGCTGAAGGTCATCGAGCGCGTGGCCTCGCCGCGAGTGCGGCTCCTCTACGACGTCTATCACATGCAAGTCATGGAAGGCGACCTCATCCGCACCATCCAGACCCACCACCGCGCCTTCGGCCACTTCCACGTCGCGGGGAACCCAGGCCGACACGAGCCCGATCGTTCTCAGGAGATCTCTTACCCGGCGATCTACGAGGCGATCGCGGCCACCGGTTTCCAGGGCTACGTGGGGATGGAGTACCTCCCACACGGTACATTGGCCGAGTCGTTGCAGGCCGCCCTGGACGACTTCCGGGCTGCCACGACGTGAGCAGGCATGCGGCCGCCATTGCCGATTTAGGTCATCGCCGAGTCGCAAGTGGTGAGAGAAACGCGTGGTACCATCGCGATGCTGACCCTTCTTCTCAGGAGTAGCCCATGCGCATCGCCGTCGACGCGGCTGGCGGGGACCACGGACCGACGGTCGTCGTCCCAGGGGCGGTGGCTGGGGCACGACGTTTTGGGGTCGATCTCCTGCTGACGGGACCGGAAGCGGAGATCAAGCGTACGCTGGCGGGTCAGGACCTTACCGGCATCGACGTTATCGTCGCGGACGCCCCTGAGATCATCGGCGGCGATGAGCAGGCGGCGCAGGCAGTGCGACGGAAGCCGCGTTCGGCGATCGGCGTCGCCCTCGACGCCGTCCGCGAAGGACGTGCCGACGCCATGGTCTCGGCCGGCAACAGTGGCGCGGTGATGGCCGGCGCGCTACTGAAGCTCGGGCGGATCCGCGGCATCGACCGGCCTGCCATTGCCGGGCACCTCCCGTCGATGACCGGACGAACTCTGGTGCTGGACATGGGCGCGGTCGCTGACCCCCGCCCTCAACACCTCGTTCAGTTCGCGCAGATGGGAAGTATCTACAGCGAGCAAGCACTTGGGGTGGCACGGCCGGCGGTGGGGCTCTTATCGAACGGTGAGGAACCTTCCAAGGGGAACCAGCTCGTCCAAGAGTCGTTCCCCCTGCTTGTCAGCGCGCCAGGAATCGATTTTCGGGGCAATGTGGAGGGGAATGACATCACTCGCGGCGTCGTCGACGTCGTCGTCACCGACGGCTTCACGGGAAATGTCGCGCTGAAAACAGCCGAAGGCGCGGCGGCGCTGATCAACGCCACGGTGCGCGATCGCCTAACTGCCTCCCCGTTCCGAAAGGCCCTGGCAGCGCTCCTGCAGCCGGCCTTTCGCGAGGCGCGAAAAGATCTGGATTACGCCGAGCAAGGAGGGGCGCCGCTACTGGGTATCGACGGCGTGGTGATCATCTCCCACGGGCGCTCGAACGAGCTGGCCATAGCCAGCGCGATTGGGGTCGCCAAGCAGAGCGTCGAGGGGGATGTCCCGGGAACGATCGCCCGCTTGATGGCCACCCTGGAAACGATGCCCCAACCAGCGGCGGCATCTGGCTGAGACGTTATGCATGACCGGGACAACAATCACGCAAAGAGCCGGGCGAATTGCCCGGCTCTTTCGTCCGTTGAGCGGTTCGGCGCTTAGGCGACCTGTCCCTCGACAGACCGCTTCAACTGGGTACCCGGCTTGAAAGTTGGGCTGCGGCGAGCGGCGATGGTCATCGTCTCACCCGTGCGAGGATTGCGACCCTCGCGCCCAGCACGCTCGACGACCTTGAACGAGCCGAAGCCGCTGATCTGGACCTCGGTGTTGTTGGCCAAGCTACTGGTGATAGCATCGAGGAAAGCGTTGACCGCCTTCGTCGCCTGAGCCTCTGAAAGATTGGCTCCGTTTGCGACTTCACGGACGAGATCCTGCTTGCGCACGCGTGTGCTCCTTTCGGCATTGCATTCCCCAGATGCCGCACTTCAATTGGCTGCCTCACCCTGGACCAGCGCGGGTTGGGTGGGCTGGACATCTGGTCACACCAACGGTCCGGACGCCGAGTCTACCATCCACTCATCCGTCAAGTCCACGAAAAACCGCGAACATACGCGGTAAA
>DASUQU010000188.1:0-11858 GCA_036280495.1 Thermomicrobiales bacterium
TCACCGTTGCCAGGGCAGGTCGCACGGGACGGCCGCCCGCGCGCCCTGGCAGATTGAGGGAAGGATTTCACTCGTCATGCGGAACAGCAGATCATGGGCGCGCGTTACCGCGCTGGCTGCTTCACTGACCATCATCATGGCCGGCTTGCCGGCAGGCAGCGCGTTCGCTCAAGAGGCGCCGTCAGTAGCCCTTGAGCAGGCGAGCTCCGGCGAAGATGGCACGACCGGCTCAGGAGCAAACTCGGGGAATACATCATCTGGCAATGCCGAGCGGGACAAGGACGGCAATGGCGGGAGAGCCTCGGCTGGCAGCGCGGGCGAAGGAGGCACAACGGGGACCACGACTTCAGAAGAGGAGGCCCTGCCGGAGAACGCCGAGTTGCTCGCAACGCTGGGAATTCTAGAACTTGTCACCAGGTACAACCTGTCGGTGCTGGACGACTCCAATATCTCCATCGAGCTGCTGCCGCCACCTGCGGCCGCCCCGGATGAGGAAGCTCCCGCCGACATCGAGACCGGCGGGCAGGCACCCGCGCCTGTGACGTCCGGTGACGCCACGATCGAAGAAGACACGACCGGTGAGACGTCGACCATTTCGACCGAGCCCGGCTCGGGTGCGGCTCCGGCCACCGGATCGACCGGAGCGGCCGCGCCGGATGGCATCGGAGCGACGAATAACGGTGACAATCGACCGAGCCAGAATGATGGCGGAAACGTCTACGAGGCGCCGGGCGGGTAGCGCGAGACTGTCGCGGTTTCTCTCCGGGATCATACGCGTGAAGCGGCCCTGGCTGTTTGCCGGGGCCGTTTTCATTTCGAAGATTGGACAGCGGACGAGTCCGTCGCTCCAGCACCGCCCGCAGTCCCGCGAGGGAGGATTGACAAGGAGATCCCGTGCCTGATTCAGACCTAATCCATGAAACGCGTTTCACGATGGACACGTCGGCGATCAAGTTTGGTCCTGGCGCAACGCGCGAGGTAGGCGCCGACATGGCTCGCCTCGGCGGGCGCCGGGTCATGGTTGTCACCGATTCCCGGTTAGCAGCGGGCGAGACGGTTGCTACGGTACTCGACGCACTGCAAGAAGAGGGAATCGACGCCGTCGTTTACGACGGCGTTCGGGTAGAACCGACGGACGCGAGTTTCACGGATGCAGCGGCCTTCGCCGCGGATGGCAAATTCGACGGCTATGTCGCCGTGGGTGGAGGCAGTGTCATGGACACCGCCAAGGCGGCCAACCTCTTCGCGACGTACCCCGCTCCGTTGCTGACCTACGTCAACCCGCCGATCGGGGAGGGGAAGCCGGTACCCGGCCCACTCAAACCGCTGATCGCCATCCCGACAACGGCCGGGACCGGTTCGGAGACCACCGGAGTCGCGATCTTCGATTACGAAGCACTGCACGCCAAGACCGGCATTGCCCACCGCGCCTTGCGACCGGCCCTGGGGATAGTCGACCCCGACAACACCCGGACCATGCCACCGATGGTCGCCGCATGCTCTGCACTCGATGTCCTCTCGCACGCGGTCGAGTCGTTCACCGCGTTGCCGTATAGCAACCGGCCGGCGCCCGATCATCCGGGGCAGCGGCCCGCCTATCAGGGAGCTAACCCGATCTCCGATATCTGGGCGATGAAGGCGATGGATGTCATGGCGCGTAACATCGCCCGTGCCGTCGAAGATCCGTCGGATGACGAGGCGCGGGGGGAGATGCTCCTCGCCGCCGCGTACGCCGGGATCGGATTCGGGAATGCGGGTGTTCATCTACCTCACGGGATGAGCTACCCCGTATCGGGCATGGTCCGAGACTACGTCCCGGCAGGGTATCCAGACGACCATCCGATCGTGCCGCATGGCATGTCGGTGATCCTCAATGCGCCGGCGGTCTTCCGCTGGACGGCTCAGGCCAATCCGGAGCGCCATCTCCACGCCGCGCGGCTCCTCGGCGCCGAGACCGGCGGCGCGGCGGCAGAGGACGCTGGAGAGATTCTGGCGAGCCAGATCGAGCGGATCATGCGCCGCGTCGGCATGCCGAACGGACTCTCGGCCGTCGGATTCGGCGTCGATGACGTCGATGCACTCGTCGCCGGAACACTGCCGCAGCATCGGGTGACCAAGCTCTCGCCGCGACCGGCCACCGACGAGGATCTGCGACAGTTGTTCCTGGCAGCCATGCGCTATTGGTGACAGAGCTCGGGAATGACCAGGAGGTCGATCCTTCGCCGCCCGCTTCTCGCTCACGGCATGGAGCAGCGGCTTCCTCTCCCTGGTGAGCTGACGCGGACAATCGCGCCCCTGCCGAGCAAGCTCGAGCCATGTCACGAGTGGTGATGAGTACGAGTTCTATCGACGCGAAACTAGACGACGAAAGGTCATGTGCCCAGCGTACACTCTCGCATGCCGCACTGTTTGCATGGGCCGGGAAGGGGACATCGCTTGGCTGAGTTCAATCCGAATGGCGAGGAGCGGAACGAGCGTCTCGACAGCCGGGACCCGGCTGTCCGCCGCGTGCTGGCGGCGCTCGTTACCGACGCTCGTCGTAACCCGGCGCGCATCGCCGAGCTGACCGGCATCGCTGAAGATCAGATCCTCGCTCTGGTCAGCCAGCTCGAGCGGCAGAGGGTGATCCGCGGCTACAGGACCGTTGTCGACTGGGATCGCCTGGGTGATGAGCGCGTCGTCGCTTTCATCGACGTCAGTGTCTCTCCACAGCGAGAAGTCGGCTTCGATCAAGTCGCCGCGCGCATCTACCGGCATCCCGAAGTCCGCGCGGCGCACCTCGTCTCCGGGGGGCACGACCTGCGGATCATCGTCGAGGCGCCGACCATGCGGGAGATCGCCCAGTTTGTCTCCGAGAAGCTGGCCCCGATCGACCATGTCACCGCGACGAACACGCACTTCCTGCTCAAGGCCTACAAGGAGGACGGCGACATCCTGGTCGAGGATGTCGCCGCCGACGGCCGCCTGCCGGTGGCGCCGTGATGAGACTTTCGCGGGCAGTCACCGCGGTGCCTCCCTCGGGGATTCGTCAGTTCTTCGACGTGGTCTCCCAGATGGAGGACGTCATCTCCCTCGGCGTTGGCGAACCCGACTTCGGCACGGCCTGGCGCGTGCGCGAGGCGGCGATCTATGGTCTGGAGCGAGGGCGCACAACCTACACCGCGAACAGCGGCTTGCTCGACCTTCGCACCGCCGTCGCCTCATCGCTGGCCGTCCGCTACGGCCTGGAGTACGACCCGGAGACTGAAGTCCTGATCACCGTTGGCGTCAGCGAGGGACTCGACCTGGCGCTGCGAGCGTTGCTCGATCCCGGTGATGAGGTCCTCATTCCTGATCCCGCGTATGTCGCCTATCCGCCCTGCGTCTCGCTGGCTGGAGGCGTCCCGGTCTGGGTGCCCGCTCCAGCGCGTGATCGGTTCATTCCCCAGGCCGACGAACTGGAGCGTCGCATCACCCCGCGCACGCGAGCATTGCTGCTCAACTACCCGGGGAACCCTACCGGCGCCGTGCCGGATCGAGCCGCGCTCACCGCCATCGCGGACGTTGTGCAGCGCCACGATCTCGTGGTCGTCAGCGACGAAATCTACGACCGCCTCTCGTACGACGCGCCGCACGTCCCGTTCGCTACGCTGCCCGGGATGCTGGAGCGGACTCTGCTGCTCAATGGCTTTTCGAAGACCTACGGTATGACCGGTTGGCGCGTCGGGTATGCGGCGGGCCCGAAGCCGTTGATCGCGGCGATGACACGGATCCATCAATACACGGCGCTATGCGCCTCGCGGCAGGCACAGGAGGCCGCCATCGAGGCGCTACGGGTGCCGGAGCGCGAAGTGCAGGCGACCGTCGACGACTACGCAGTGCGGCGACAGGCTATTGTCTCGGGGCTGAACCGGCTCGGGTTGGACTGTCATCTTCCGGCAGGCGCGTTCTACGCGTTCCCCTCGGTCGCCTCGACGGGCCTCTCCGCGCATGACTTCGCGACCCGGTTGCTCTACGAGGCACGAGTCGCTGTTGTTCCGGGTGATGCCTTTGGGCCGGGCGGCGCCGGGCACATCCGCTGCGCCTACGCCACCAGCCTGGACCAGATCGAAGTGGCACTCGAGCGCATCGATCGTTTTGTGAACCAGCTCAGTCAGTCCGCGGAGGCGAGCAGCTTCCGCGAAAACCCGCAAACGGTTCCAACAGGAGTCGGAGTGTCGTGAACCGACGCGCCATTTCCCATCTCGGCGGCATCCATTACGCGTGGATCGTTTTTGCGGTGACCTTCATCACCCTGCTCGCGGCGTCTGGCACCCGCTCTACGCCGGCAGTGCTGATGGTGCCTCTGGAGGCGGAGTTTGGCTGGTCGCGGGCCACCATCTCACTCGCGGTTTCGATCAATCTCGTCCTGTTCGGATTTGTCGGCCCGTTCGCAGCCGCGATGATGGAGCGCTGGGGCATCCGGCCGGTTGTCGCCGGTGCGCTGCTGTTCATCGCTGCCGGCGCTGCGCTGACAAGCTTGATGACCGTGCCCTGGCAGCTCTATCTCCTGTGGGGAATCGTGGTCGGTCTCGGGGCCGGAACGATGGCGACTGTTTTCGCGGCAACGGTCGCCAATCGCTGGTTCGTTCAACGCCGTGGTCTGGTCGTCGGTCTACTCACCGCCGCGTCCGCCACCGGCCAGCTCATCTTTTTGCCATTTCTGGGGTGGCTGGCGCAGGAGCGGGGTTGGCGCTACGTCTCGTTGACGGTCGCGCTCTGCACCCTGGCGGTCGTTCCCCTGGTCCTGGTCTTCCTGCGCAACCGGCCGGAGGACGCCGGGGTGAGAGCCTACGGTGCCAGCGAAGACGACCCGCCGGCGCCGCCGCGAGGCAACCCGGTCGCGATCGCCTTTCGCGGGCTGGCCATCGCTAGCGGCAACCGCAATTTCTGGCTGCTGGCGGCGACGTTCTTCATCTGCGGCGCCTCGACCAACGGTCTCATCGGCACCCACCTGATCCCGGCCAGCGTCGACCATGGCATGGCCGAGGTCACCGCGGCCAGTCTGCTGGCGGTGGTTGGGATCTTCGACGTGGTGGGCACCACGGTCTCCGGTGTGCTGACGGATCGGGTCGATTCGCGCAAACTCCTCTTCGCCTATTACGGTCTGCGCGGTCTGTCACTCCTCTTCCTGCCCCTGGTGCTGGGATCGCCCAGCTTCGGGCTGATCCTCTTCATCGTGTTCTACGGACTCGACTGGGTAGCCACGGTGCCCCCGACGGTGGCCATTGCCTCTCAAACCTTCGGGCGTGCCGCTGGCCCGGTTGTCTATGGATGGGTCTTCACCGCACATCAGCTCGGCGCGGCGGTCGTCGCCTCCGCGGCCGGGGTGATCCGCACCGTGACCGGTGGGTATGAGCTCGCCTTCGTGGGGAGTGCGTTGCTCTGTCTGCTCGCGGCGGGCCTCTGCCTGCTCATGCGCCGTGCTGGTGAGACGGAGACGACTACACCATTGCTGCCGAATGCGCCGCTGGTGCGGTCGGCGGGAACGTAGGCCGGGGGCAAGGCGGACGCCGAACTCAGCGAACTTGATGAACTTGATGAACTTTTGGGGTGCCAGGACGCACGCGTGACCATGACTGATTACTGGCACTTGCCCTCGACGGCCGCTGGTTTTCAGGAGTCGGTTGCGGGTTCGATCTGGGAGTCGGAGGAATACTGATGCCAACACTGACCGGGTGGGAAGCCGTCGTCCTCGCCATGAAGGCTGAGGGTGTCCCGTATGTTTTCGGTCTCCCCGGCGACCCTCGCCATTTGTACGACGCGCTCGTCGCGATCGAGCCGGACGGTGGACCGCGGCCGATCGGGGTCCGCTTCGAGACGTCCGGCGCCTTCATGGCGATGGCCTATACCCGCGTGACCAATCAGATCGCCGCCTGCTTCGGTTGTCCCGGTCCGGGAATCGCGAACCTGGTGCCCGGAATTCTCGAGGCATACTCGGGCTGCACGCCGATGCTCGTGCTCGGGGTTCGCTCTCCCCGCCAGACGTACGGCAAGGGCTCGTTTCAGGAGACCGACCACATCGGCATGCTCTCCTCGATCACCAAGTGGGCCACCACGGTCGAGTTGCCGGAGAACATCCCGTGGGTGATGCGCCGCGCGGTCCAGATCGCCACTAGCGGCCAGCCGGGTCCGGTCTACGTCGAGCTGCCCGGCGATATCGGGCTAGGAGTTTGGGAGATTCCGGCCTATACCCGGGGCGTGCCGGCTCCGCGTCCGGCCGCCGATCCCGCCGCGCTAGCGGCCGCCGTCGATCTCATCGCCAGGACAATGCGGCCCCTCCTGATCACCGGCGGCGGTACGATCCTCTCCGGAGCGGGTAACGAGGTCGGTGACTTCTGCGAGCGGTTCGGCGTCCCGATCGAGACGACCCCGGCCGGCCGCGGATCGGTCGCCGAAACGCACCCGCTCTTCTGCGGGCTGACCGGGCTCTATCGAACGACATTTCCCCGCGGGGTCTATGAGGCGGCGGATCTCATCATCACAGTCGGCTCCCGAATGGAGGAGTTTCAGGGAGGATTCCTTCCATTTCCAGACAACGCGAAGCTGATCCAGATCGATATTGATCCGTTCGAGCTGGGCCGCAACTGGCAACCGAACGTCGCGATCCAGGCCGACGCCAGGCAAGCGATCGACGCGCTGGCGCAAGCCCTGCAAGAGCGTGGCGTCACCCCGAACGAGGCGTACATCGCCGAGATCACTTCTGGGCGGCGGGAGGCGATTGCCGCGGCCGCCGCGGACGCGGGAGCGGCGCTGGACCAGGGGGACATGCCGCTGAAGGGCAAATCGATCGTGCACGAGATCAATCGGGTCTTCGGCGACAACACCATCCTCGTCAAGGAGAATGGTGGTCAGGATCTCTGGGCCTACTACTGGCCCTACTATCAGGTGCTCGATCCTGGCTGCTGCGTGCCGCCCGCCGAGCAGACCGCGATGGGTTATGGGGTCGTCGGTGCGATGGCGGCGAAGCTGGCACGGCCGGACCGCCAGGTCGTCTGCACGACCGGCGACGGCGCGTTCCAGATGCAGTTGCACGAGCTCGGGACAGCGGTCCAGGAGGGATTAGCGGTTACCTGGGTCGTCCTCGACGACAGCGCGTTCGGCTGGGTGCAATGGATCCAGAAGCGAACCGAGGGCCCGATCGTCGCCACCCAATTTGCCCCCGGGACCGATCTGGTGGAGAGCGCCAGGGCAGCCGGAATCGAGGCGATCCGCGTCGAAGATGCGTCTGGCCTCCGTCCTGCGCTGGAGACCGCCAGACAGGCTAACGCGGCGGGGCGACCCTTTGTCGTCGTGGTGCCCGTCGACCAGGCACACCATCACGCCGAGTTCGACCGCTTCCACGGATTCGAGCCGGCGGTTGATGCGGCGACCGTCTGACGGGTCTCTGGTGTAAACCCTCAACCTCCGCCCGAAGGCGTCGTGCGCAGGTGGTTTCATGCTGTGCTCGCAGGAGAAGCATCTCGTCGGCCGCGAACAGATGCCTCGGTGAGCCGAGATCCTTCGTTCCTCAGGATGACACGACTATTCAACGTCGCTATAGCTTCCCGGATTGACGGGTACCCTGGGCGGAATCGGGCGGTCCCGGTGCCGAAATCGACGGCAAGCCGGCGTCTCCGTCAGTCTGCTGGCGACGCTACCTTGGCTCGGACCTGGGTCAGATAGTGCGCGTAGTTCGGATTGCGGCCGCGGACGGTGTCGAAAAAGAGCTCCCTCAGGCGCAGCGTAATTGGGCCGGGGATGCCGTCGCCGACAGGCCGCCCGTCGATGCTGGCGATCGGGGCGATCTGGACGCCGGTGCCGCAGAAGAACGCCTCGTCGACGATGTAGAGCTCGGAGCGGTCGATGGCGCGCTCCTCGATCGGGAACCCTTCGTCGCGGGCAAACTGAATCATCGTGCGGCGCGTGATCCCTTCCAGGATGTCGCCGGTGATGGGAGCCGTGACGAGCGAACCGTCTCGTACCAGGAAGAGGTTGCAGCCACTCCCCTCAGCGACATGCCCGTGCTGGTCGAGCAGGATAGCTTCGTCGGCCCCCTTCTCCTCGGCCTCGTCCTTGGCCAGCGCGGAATTGATGTAGGAGCCGGAGATCTTGCCTCGGCCCGGTACGGCGTTGTCGGGAACCCGATGCCAGGAGGAGACGGAGGCTTTCACCCCGGATATCGTGTCGAGGTAATCGCCGAGCTGAAGCATGTAGATCGCCAGCTCATCGTCGAGCCCGTTGAGACGCGGCGTGAGCTGGACGGAGGATTTGTAGACGAAGGGGCGGATGTAGACGTCTCCGGTCGGCGCGTTCTTCTCGACCAAATCCACGATCGTCTGGGCGAGGGTCTCCCGGGTGAAGGGGAGCCGGGCGCGCAGGAGCTTGGCCGAGTTGAGAAGCCGCGCCGCGTGCTCCGGCAGGCGAAAGATGTTGATCGTCTCGCCGTCCTGGTCGAGGTAGCCACGGATGCCAGCGAACGCGCCGGTGCCATATTGCACAGCGTGCGTGCCGACGCTGATCCTGGCGTCAGCGAAGGGAACGATGTTGCCCTCGAAGTAGGCGTAATCCAGCATCGGGCTTGGGCCTGCCATGAATCAATCTCCCTTGGACGCGGTCAACGTCAAATCGTCATAGATCCCTAGTATCGCACCGGCTCAGTCGAGCTTGAAATATTTGAAGCTTTCGACATATTCGCCGTTGCCGGGGTGCTGCTCCGCGGTCTCTTTCGCCCACTCGCGGACCATCGGCTCGGGGTCCCAGTCGCCGATCTGGGAGACATGGGCGCGCAGGGATTCCAGCTTGCGCTCCATGTACGCGCTGACATCGATCGCCACATCCGGGGTCTGGGCGCCGGCGAGGTAGATCTCGCGCACCTTGTGCGGCTCGAGTCCTTCGGCGAGCAGCTCCGGAAAGTTCATGCGATCACGGGCGGCCGGAAAGACGGCCGCAAGGGTCGCCTCGCCCGCGGCGCGGTGATCGGGGTGGTTGATGTATTGGGTGTCGACCCAGCGCACGGTCGGGTCCTGGCAGACGACGACGTCCGGTTTCAACCGGCGGATGACGCGCACGATCTCGCGCCGCAGGTCGAGGGTCGGCTCCAGCTCCCCATCGGGACATCGCATGAAAATGACATCTTTTGCGCCAAGGATACGAGCCGCTTCTCGCTGCTCGGACTCCCGCGTCGCCGCTAGCCTCTCCGGCGTCATCTGCGGGTCGTCGCTCCCCTTGTCTCCCGAAGTCAACAGGACGTAGACGACCTCGTGCCCCTCGTCCGCCCAGCGGGCGATGGTTCCGGCGCAAATGAACTCCGCGTCGTCCGGGTGCGCCATGACCACCGCGATCTTCTTTGGACCGGTTGGCTCGTCGCTCGTGTCGGCGGCATCCCGCGCGATCTGTATCGCCTCGGCGTCGATCGCCGCCGATGGCTCGCTCGGGGCCGCATCCTGATCCGTCTCGCCTGTGCTCATCGTGTCCTTGCCTTTGTCCCTGTCAATCTCCGTGTCGTGCTGGCCGCAACCCGCGGATTGTGCGAGACGGCCCGGTCCGCACGCAACGGCGCATCAGTAGCTGACGCCGGCACGCGCTAGTGGAGTATCGTCTCCCTGGAACAGAATCTGAGTGACGCTTTGCGCTGCTCAATCCGAGAACCTAGAAAGTCGAGATCTCCCCGGTGTCTATTACCCAACCTCCAGTAGGAAATGAGCTGACGAAAGAGCGCGTGCTGGAAGCCGTCGCCGGCGTCCAGGAGCCGGCTATCGGCCGCAGCCTCGTCGAATTGCGCATGATCCCCGCGGTCGAGATCGAGGGCGGCCGTGTCAACTTGATCGTCGAGCTGCTCTCGCCGATTGCGCCCTACCGCGACAAGATCGAGCAGGAGCTGAAAGCCGCGGCCCAGGCGATCCCGGGCGTGGAGACGGTGAAGGTGACATTCCACACCCGTGTCCGGCCGTCCGGCTCGGGCAAGGCCGATGCCGACCCGATCGCGGGCGTGCGCAACACGATCGCAGTCGCGTCCGGGAAGGGCGGCGTTGGCAAGTCAACGGTGGCGGCGAACCTGGCCGTCGCCCTCAGCAAGGCCGGTGCTAAAGTCGGGCTGCTCGATGCCGACGTCTATGGTCCGAGCATCCCGCTGATGATGGGCCAGGGCGCGAAGCCGCTCGTGCGCGGCGGCAAGATCGTGCCGCTCGAGGCGCACGGCGTGAAGATCATGAGCATCGGGTTCCTGCTCGATCCCGAGAAGGCCCTCATCTGGCGCGGCCCGTTGGTTGCGCAGCTGATCACCCAGTTTCTGAACGACGTCCTCTGGGAGGATCTCGACTACCTGGTGATCGACCTGCCACCGGGTACAGGCGACGTCCAGCTGACACTGACGCAGAAGATTCCCCTCTCCGGCGCGGTCATCGTCACCACGCCGCAGGACGTTGCCCTGGCCGACGCGGTCAAGGGTTTGAAGATGTTCCAGGAGGTAAAGACGCCGGTCGTCGGCATCATCGAGAACATGAGTGGGTTCGTCTGTCCTTGCTGCGGCACGGTCACGTCGATTTTCGGCGAAGGCGGTGGGCGCCGCACGGCGGAAGAGCACGGCGTGCCGTTCCTCGGCGAAGTTCCGATCGACCCCAGTATTCGCGAGGGCGGCGACACTGGGAGCCCGATTGTTGCGGCGCATCCGGACTCGGTGACTGCCAAGGCCTTCGAGCATCTCGCCGAGGCAGTGGCCCTGCAGCTTGCCCGGGACGCGGCGACGAAGCCACGCAAGCCGATGATCCGGCTGATGCAGGCGCGGCCGGCTGGCTAGGCGAGACGGCGAGAAAAGACGTGGGTCGAGAGTGGTCAGTAGCGGCGACGCCGGCGTCGCCCGCGTTCCCATCGAGACGTCTGAGGGCTAAGAACAACGCCGCACTCAGCGCGGTCGTGTTCGGTACCAGAGTGTGATGCGCTGTAACGGGAGAAAACCCATCCGCTCGTAGATGGACCGGCCGGCGTCCGAAGAAATGAGCATCGCCGGCAACGAGGGATCGGCTCGCGCCGCCCGCCAGGTGAGCGCTTCGCCGAAGCCACGCCCGCGGGCGTCGGGGACCGTCGCGACCAGGGTGACGTTGTTGATGCCATGCTCGATCCACGCCGATGACGCACTGACCGGGCGATCCCCCACCCGGCCGACCCACAATCGCAATCGTGGCTCTTCGAGCCAGCTTTCAGCCGTGACGGTACCGGCAGGAGCGCTGGCGAGGCCATCCAGCGGATACCCTTCGATGGCGACACGTTCCCAGGAACGGAGTGCTTCCAGGTCACGAACTTCCAGGACACCGAGGTCGGGCGGAGCCGAACGCGGCACCGCGGCGGCCGGCAACAGATGAAGAGGCGGGTGTCCCATCAGATGCCAGCCCGATGGACGCAGATCTCCCGTTGGCCAGGCCGAAACGAGGAGTACCTCTCCCCGGCGTGAAGAATCGTCGAAGGCGAAGAACGCCGTGATCGCGTCGAGTGTCGCCGCCGCGGTTTCAGCCGCCAGCGGTTGCATCAGCGTCGCACAGTTGAAGAAAACCACCGGGCGGCCGCTATCGGCCATGAGCGCCGCCGGCAGATCCTGACTCTTGCCACCCAGCGCGTGGGCAATTGCCCCACACATTCCCGCCCAGTTGTGCAGAAAGCGGCGCAGATAGGTATCGCCCACAGGGGTGGTTGGCAGCCACCCAGTCTCCAGCGCCGGCGCTGGCCCGGGATCGAATGAGTCCATGGCGTCAATCTCCATTCAGGGCTGGTCGATGACCGCGTGCGACAGGCGTGGGTTGTTCTTCTCGCCAGCGGTGAACGGATTTGCCCACGTAACGCCACCGTCGAGGAAGCGTGCGGGGCAG
>DASUQU010000189.1:0-2119 GCA_036280495.1 Thermomicrobiales bacterium
CGCTTGCTTGCACGTATGGCTATGCCGCTAGTCGATGCAGCGAGCACGAGGAGGCGCCGGAGATCGTCGCGGACGCGACGGGCTGGAGCTGGTCGGCGCGGATCGCCCCGAACCGCTACCAGTGGACACGTCTCTCCTGGAGAGATGACGATCCGCGGCGCGACCAGCCGCCGGCCGAGTTGGTGGACCTGCCGCGGGACGGCCGGTCCCGCGGCGCGGACGTGACGTGGCACCTCGTCGCGCGGCCAGGCGGTCCTGACTATCTGTGCATCGGCGATGCCGCGGCCGTGCTCGATCCGGCGTCGTCACACGGGGTACTCAAAGGGCTGATGTCGGGCATGATGGCCGGGCACGTGCTGATTCAGGCCCTGGCGGGCCTGGCGACGGAGGAAGCGGCGATTGGCGCATTTACCGAGTGGATCGGCGAGCTGTTTGCGGCCGAGGTGACGGCGCTCGCCCACCTGTATCGGCAATTGCCCCAACCACCCGGCTGGGTGCATCAGCTCGCCGGCGATGGGTCGCGGCCGGATTGACCTCGGCCCAAATCGCGACCTTGCGAACCGAGAACGATTGGACCGCCAGGAGCCGGGTGATGGCCGGTTCGATCAGCTCGCGCGCGAAGTCACGGGAGCGGGGCACGAAAACGGCTTTCTCGCCGCAGTGGGTGGGGTTGAGGTGTAAGGGCGTATAAGGTCCCACGATTCCTCACCGATGGGGAAGAGCGGCGTGAAGACGCCGAAAGTGCCATGCCGACCCGCCGATTGGTGTTTGCGCTCGGCCGTCGTCTCCGCCACGTCCCCCACGGCGCTGCCCAAGACGACGGACAACCCCACCGCCCGCTGGACAGTCCACCGCCGACCCATACGCTTTGTCAGCGTATCGAACCAGGCTTCTTTCATGAAGATAGCCGCTGCGCGGCAGCGCGCTTCGCGCGGGCCTACGGGTTTGGCTCATAAGAGGACAACACTGCATCCCAGGCGAGTTCGGAGGCAATCACCCCCAGCGCGGTGGAGTCGACGTCATCCGCCGCGACCTCGCCGGTCGAGACCGTGAAGAGGATGTCGCCATCGTCCGGCGTGTGAAACGGCTGGATCGCGCGGGCCATCGAGGAGTGCACCTGGCGTCCCAGTTGGCGGAGCAATTCGCGCGGGAAAGCGACATTGGTGACCAGCACACTCAACGTGGTGTGGCGCGTCAAACCGCCGGGCAGGGGCGCAGCGTCTGGCTGGAGACGGACCGACTCTCCTTCCAGGATAGCTTCAGCATCCTGGATCGGGGTCGTGCGCACGCCGGTACGTTGATCCAGTCCACCACGGACCACCTGTCCCTGGCGATCGACGATCACGCCGAGGGCATTGACAACGGTGAACACGGCAACTTTGATTGCGCCAATCTGGCGAAAGGCACCGCCCTGCCCGCCGCGCTCTCGCGCGTAGGGCCAATTCGCCCACTGGCCGACGTAGGCACCGCTTCCTGCTCCCTGGTTCCCCAAAGGGAAATGCCCCGGTTTCAGGGCTCGCACCGCTTCCTGCCCGAGGGCTTGGTCGGGATAGATGCCTTTGCTGCGGAAGCCGTCAGGCTCCTCGACCACGGACACGTCGTAAATGACGGCCCCGGAGACGGCGACCAGATCGCGATACCCCCCTTGGGCAAAGAGCTCGGCGGCCACGCCGGAGGCGACCTCTAACCCGTACACTGACCCTCCCGCCAGACTGATCGCATTGACGATATCCTCGGCACCCGAGTGCCAAGGGGCCCCACCCCGCACATCGAGCTCGAGCATGACGCCCGCTGGAAACAGGTCGACATCAAAATTGAAGACGGTGCAGCCCGTGGGGATTTCGGAATATGCCGCGACTCCGATCGCCAGCCCCGGAATGTCGAAGTCCAGGACCCGCCCCGCTGACGGTGATGCCGCTGGCGTCGCAGCATCTTGCGCGAGCACCTCTCGTCGGTCGCCCGGCGATCCCAGCGCGAGCGCTCCCGCCGTCAGTGCGGTTCCCTGCACCAGATGGCGTCGGGACACCTTCGGGTTCGCGGACAGTGGATCGATTGCGCCATCATGCATGATCAGCCCCGCCCTCCTGCGCAGTCAGCGTGAACTTCCGAGTTTCGCGTC
>DASUQU010000190.1:0-12948 GCA_036280495.1 Thermomicrobiales bacterium
CGAACAACCGATCAAGGAGGGGGGTTGGCCGCCCATGAGAGGAAACGTCCGCCGCGACGAGCCAGATATCGTCGACAGGCAGCCACCAATCACCAATTGCCGACTGGCACGGTGCGGGGTCATCCTCCAGAACAACACGCCTGTGCGTAAAGGCCCAGGAGTTGGCGCACCAGCCCCGCTCGCCGTCTACGGACGGCCGATAATCGCGGCACGTTCGGCAGATCCGAGGGAGGTTAGATCGGTACCAATCCGGAAACGCCTCAGTCTCGGTTCCCTCGACACTGCGTATCGCGAAGTAGGTGTTTTCAATTGCCGGTACTTCGCGCTCCTCGACTTCCGTTCGCTCTCCCGGCGTGGGAATTGGTGCCTCGTCCGGGATAGAGTGTTCAGCGTTGGACTCGTTGGCAACCAGCGCCGTGTCCGCCCGGTTCTCGCCCCCAGTAGCTTCGTCGGAAATTGGGAACTCGGGCTCCGTCAATATCGTCTGGGGCGCGATCGAACCTCTTGACCATGATCCATTCTCGGTCGATTCGCCCGAGAATCGTGCGTCGGCGGCAGCCGTCTCGCGCGGCTGGTCCTGAGCTGGCTCGGCCGCCGCATCGTCCAGCGAAGCATATGTAGGGCTTTGCGGAATTGGAGTTTCCGTAATCGCTTCTGCACCAGCCGACTGACGCTCTGCGGCAGCCTTGGCACGGGCACGCTCGCGGTAGGCTTCCCGCGCACGGAAGATCGCCGTCCGCGGGTCGAAATTCCCCGCCGGGAACGGCCTCGGCTCAGGCTCCCACGACTCCTGTGGCTCCGAAACTATTCGTGCCTCGCTGAGCAGGACGTCTTCGCCCCGGGCGGATGCTGCCAGAGCCGAGCCATGGTCGAGTACCGACCGGAGGTTTTCGGCAAGGGCCGGTGGTAGTGGACCCGACGTCGGGCGCTGCGATGGGAGATCGCCGTCTGGCTGCACCGCATCGCGGGGTCGCCACAGGTCACGTGACCACTCGTCGCGACAGGCCAGCTCGTTCCGGCGCACCATGATCAACACGCCGCTGGAAACCTTGCGTTGAGGGTGGTGGCACCACCCGCTTCCGGCAAGCCCCGCTTCCTGGAAAAAGTGGCAGGACCCACACTTATGCTTTGCCACGCCTCCCCCCAGGAGCGGCCAACGGGTCGGAGCGGCACGGCGTCCGCGGGTAGCGGCCAGAGCGCAGTGGCGGAAGTCCCCAGTTTCTCCCGCCTCGGCTCTTGGCGCGTCGGCCGTCTTTTCACCGCCGGTGCGGCGCCGATTCTACCAACCTGTCGACGCTTTGTCTATCTGACACAGGTCCGGACAGGGCGAGCTCGTGCAGGAAGGTAAGCCGGCCCTGGGCCACCCCGACGACACTCGTGGGCGAGGTCGTCGCGGCTGCTATACTGATCGATTAGCGTGCCGACAGGTGGACTTTTTTGAGGAGTAGGACAGCCGCCAGTCAGTGGCGTCCGACGATTCCGAGGCCTAGAAACTACATGCCGCAACGACCATTTATCCCGCTCAAACCGGCGACCTCACCCGCGCCGTTACCGCGCAACGGCAAGCGGTTCCATGTTTGGACGATCGGCTGCCAGATGAACGAGGCGGATAGCGCGAAGATCGCCGCGACGCTGCAAGAGGCCGGCTACTCGGCGACTTCGGATGAGCAAAACGCCGACATTGTCATACTCAATTCGTGCGTAGTCCGCCAAGCCGCCGAGGACAAGGTCGCCGGCAAGCTCAACTCGCTGCTCCGCCTCAAGCGGGAGCGGCCTCATGTCTCGGTCGTGCTGACCGGGTGCATGGTGACAAAGCAACACGACCGACTCGGAGAGCAATTTCCGCACGTCGATCTCTTTTTTGACCCATCGGATTTTGCGGAACTCGAAAAAGTTGCCCCGGAAGTTTCCCAACTCAGCGACGACTTGGCAGACCTGCCGCACTATTACGCTGACGCTTCAACCTCGACGTCAAGTACCACGGCGTTCGTTCCCATCATTTATGGCTGCAATTTCTTGTGCTCCTACTGCATCGTTCCCTACCGGCGCGGCAAAGAGCGAAGTCGCCCGCTGGCCGACATCGTGGCCGAGGTCGAGCGGCTGGCTGCCGGCGGCGTGCGGGAGGTGACACTTCTTGGTCAAACGGTGAACGCCTATGGCCATGACCTTCCCGACAATCCCGGTCTCCACGACTTGCTGCGGGCGGTCGACGCGGTTCCCGGCATCGACCGACTCAGATTCCTAACATCTCATCCCAAGTACATGTCCGACGACATTATTGAGGCGATGGCTGAGTTGCGGTCGGTCTGTGAACACATGAACCTGCCTGTCCAGGCCGGGGACAATGATGTCCTTCGCCGCATGAGACGAACCTACACGCGGGACTACTGGTTCGATCGTATTCAGCGCACCAGGGAGCGCATGCCCGAAGCTACGGTTGCGACCGATATCATCGTTGGGTTTCCAGGGGAAACCGAAACGCAGTTTCATCAGACGTACGATTTGTTGGAACGGACGCGTTGCGACAAGGTGCACCTGGCCATGTACTCACCTCGGCCCGGGACGCTTTCCGCTCGGTGGGAGGACGACATCCCATCGGAAGAGAAGCACCGGCGGCACCGCGAACTGGAGAAACTCCAGGAGCGCATTCAGTCCGAGATCAACGCCGAGAAACTTGGAAAAACGTTTGAAGTGCTTGTCGAGGCCAGATCAAAGGGTCGCTGGACCGGGCGAACACGAGGTAATACGCTCATGCACTTCGACGATGATCGCCATTTGCAAGGAAAGCTCGTGGATGTCCGCGTGACCAGCACGAGCCCGTGGTTCTTGATGGGTGAGCCAGTTTCGGCGCCCCGGTGATCGAGCCGCAGCGTCAGCGTTGAGATGCAGCTAAGGAAGGAATGGTCTTTTGGCACAGAAGCAACTAACCCGTCGGCAGCTAGGTGAGGAGGCGCGTCAGGCCGCCTTCGAGGGGAATTGGGAAGAGGCCGTCACGCTGAACCTCCAGATCATTGATCGGTTTCAAAAAGACGCGGACGCCTTCAACCGGCTTGGCCGCGCATACATCTCGCTGGGAAATCTGGATGAAGCAAAGGAGGCCTATTCCAAAGCACTCCGTGCCGACCCAGCGAACCTTATCGCGCGGCGCAATCTCCAGCGTCTCGAGATCCTTCGCGGTCACGGCGGCCGCTCGTCCGCGAACGTCTCGAGGCCCGGTCCCATGCCGCGCACGAGCGTCTTTCTCGAGGAGGTCGGCAAGACCTGGGTCGACGAGCTCGTGAATCCCGGCGAGCTGCCGTTGCTGGCAGACATCTCCTCTGGCGAGGAGCTCCGCCTTTCCGAGGAAGGCGATAGGCTTGTCGTTCGGCGCGCCAACGGTGACCGCCTCGGAGAAGTCGAGCCCAAGACCGCGCGCCGAGTGATGGATCTCATGGCCAGCGGCAACCGGTACGAAATCTTCGCGCTCGGTTTGACCGGCCACACATTGCGGACCATCATCCGGGAGATCTACCGCGACCCGTCCGTCGCCACTACGGTCTCGTTCCCGCGCCAGATCACATCACGGGCGTACCTGCGCGACCGTGACCTCCTCCGACAGCGCGACGAGGCAGATTTCTTCCTGTTCGACGAGGAAGACGAAGAGGATGATACTGAGCCACTTACCATCGAGCGCGACGAAGAAGATTCAGTCGAGAGCGACCGCGAAGTCGAGACGTTCGAGGAAGCAGTTCAAGTCGTCGACGAAGAAGATTCACCAATCTAGTTAGCGCTTGAAAAGAGTCCAGGTCGGAAAGTGGAGTGGGCGCGGCCAGCTGGCCGCGCCCGCGTGTACTGCCGCCAGGCAGCGCTCAAAGATTGACGACGATGAGCAACGCCAGCATGAGCGCGAGCAGCGCACCGGCGATGATAATCAGCCGCCGCATGTCTGACCGGATGTAGGCGAACTCCTGCTCCCGAGTCAACTCAATTGCAGGTGCCGCGGCCATTGCTGCGCGCCGACGGTGTCGCGTTGGCGAGCCGACATCGGTCTCCTGGCGAGGTAAGGGCTCGGCTTGGACAGTTGCCGTTGAACGGGTGAGGCCGTGGCGCCCGCCGCGAGGCGCGCCCTTGCCTCGCTGCCTAGTTCGTCCCGACGTGGCTGCCCGCCTTCGCGAATTGTCGCTCAATGCAAATCCTAGATTTTGATCTTAGCCGCGGACGGTGAACCGGGCCTCGACGACATCATGCGTGTCCCCGCTTGCAGTCTTCGCCGTGGGATCGCTCATACCCATGTCCCGCAAATGTTCGTCGACGACATTTCTAGGCGCCAGCCAAGGGATCAATCGGGAAACGATCAACACTCCCGCGGTGACGACTCCGAGATCGTCAATATGGCCGAGGCCGAGGAAAACGTCAGGAATCGAGTCGATCGGCGAAAGGACGTAGATCCCAATTAACACGGGAAGCGTGAACTTCAAGGCGGAAACCCGTTCGTCCCGAAGGAGACGCCAGGCTAACCTCAACCGATCTCTCACACCCCGATCGAGTAGGACGCTGGCGCCGGCAAATGCAGTCGTCGATCGTCGCTCCATGGCCTTCGGTCCCTTGCTCTAATTGTTCCGTGCGGATCAGTGTTGGTCCGCCTCGACAACGTCAAAAGTTGGACCCGTGTTCCGACGGCGCACTCATTTCAGCTGCCATGAGCAGCGCCTCAGGGGTATTGGCATTGAAGAATGACCGCAAGTCGGGATCCCAACGCACGATCTCGCCCACGTCGAGCGTGCGAACTCGCACGTCCTCGAAAAAGCCAATGACCTGTTTTTTTCCCTCCGCAATCCGCTTCTCGATGAACGGCAGGCACCGCTTGCTGTAGATCGCATGGAGCGTCTGGAACACCAGTCCGTCTGGCCGTTGTCGGCTCTCACCCGGGATCAATGGGACAAGGACATCGTAATCTCGGGGCTCACTAGCCATTCGCCGCAAAAGAGGCAAACTGAGGAACGGCATATCGCAAGCGACCACCAGGCAATGCTCGCGCGCGGACCTCGCGATCGCGGCCTGAATGCCGCCTAGAGCCCCGACGTGAGGATGAAGATCAGGGACGATGCGGACTCCAAACAGCGCATACCGCTCCTGTTTGTTTGCCACTACGAGCAGATCATCTGAGACGTTGGCGAGTTGCTTCAGCACGAGTCCAAGCAAGGGCTCGCCGCCCGCTACGAGCGGCAAAAGAGCCTTGTCGCTACCCATGCGCCGGCTCGCTCCGCCTGCGAGTGCCGCGGCGCTGAGTGGAGCATTCCATCCGTTCAGCGTATTTCCACTGTTCGTACCAGAGCTGGATTCAGGACTGGCCATGCCGGTTGCGCCCCACTATAATCCTGAGGTAATCAGCCGCATCGCGGCGGTTGGCCCAGGGTTCACTCCGGTCGGAGTCTTGCCCATGGATCGGATAACACCATACCGCATGAGCAGCGGACAGCACCTATGGCGAACGCGCCGGGGTGCTGTTCTTGTTTTTAGTCGACCGCCGCCGTGATAGCGACGTCGTCACGGGATTGAAAAACCGGCGTTTCGTAACATCCGCGTCCGCTGAAGGGAGTAGTCAACAACATGAACTCGAGCATGATCGGGAAGATCGAGAAAGCGCATCGGTATGCCCGGGAACCAGAACGTGTCCGCATCCATTCGCTCCAGGCGACATTTCACGGCGGTCATGACGACCACAGCGTGGAACTCCGCGATGGTCACTGGCGGTGCTCATGCCATGCATTCTCGACCCATGTGCTCGGGACATGCGCCCACGTAATGGCGATTCAGCAGATGATGTCGCCGATGCTGTCCGAGGAAGACAGGTACAGCGGTGACGAGTTTGCCGTGACGGCCGAGGCACTTCCGATCGCCAATTAGCGACACATGGTCCACTAACTCATTTCTCCCGAGGAGCACTGGTTGGGTTCCTTCGTCCTGTAACTTTCACCAATCGTCGCGGGAAGATACCTAGCGTGATGTGGTCGCCCACCCGGTGAATCTCACGCTCGACGCGGACGAGCGAGCAATGCTGGACGGGGCTCAGGGTCCCGCCGTTCAACTTGCCATGCGGATCCTCACTCGCATGGCGCCACTGTATGGGGCTTCGTCCCTCCTGCCGGTCACTCGCGCCCACGTTGACGGAGTCATTCTTACGGGCGGAGCGGGCCTCGCGTTCGCCGAGCGGCTCGCAGAGCTCGGCGGCCGCGTCGCGGTGCCAACGACGCTCAACGTGATGTCGATGGATCGGGAACGGTGGCACGACCTCGGACTGGATGCCGCGTACGCTGAGCGAGCTAGTCGCCTGGGTGAGGCGTACTTGCGGATGGGTGCGCGGTCGACGTTCACCTGCGCTCCTTACCAGACAGAGCACGCCCCGGTCTTCGGTGAACAAATCGCCTGGTCCGAGTCGAACGCAGTCGCGTTCGCGAACTCTGTGATCGGCGCGCGCACGAATCGCTACGGCGATTACCTCGATATCTGCTGCGCACTGACCGGTCGCGTGCCCGCGGCTGGGCTCCACCTCGAGGAACCGCGGTTGGCCACAGTCGTGGTCGAACTCGAGCCAATTCCACCAGAACTCGCGCTTCGCGATGATTTCTATCCGGTGCTCGGCTATCTGCTTGGTTCAGTCGTGGCCGAGGAGATACCAGTCGTCACGGGCCTCGAGTGCAAACCGACAGAGGACCAACTGAAGGCGATGGCCGCGGCCGCGGCTTCTTCCGGTGAAGTGGCGATGTTTCACATCGCCGGCATCACTCCCGAGGCTCCGACTCTTTCAGACGCGCTCGGCTATAGGGCAGCCCGACGCACCTTGACCATCTCGATGACGGACCTGCAGCGGACGCGCGAAGCACTGACGACAACAATGGGCTCGCAAGTTGACGTCGTTGCTTTCGGCAGTCCGCACTGCAGCCTCGCCGAGTGCCGCGCGCTAGCCAAACTCATGTCAGGCTCTCGAGCATCGCCATCGGTTCGGGTCTTTGTGACAACCAGCCGCGCCGTCAGAGATCTCCTTGCCCGCTCTGGTGAGTTGGCGATTCTCGAAGCATTCGGCGCCCGCGTCACAGCCGACACCTGTATCGTCGTCGCTCCATTGGTGCATCCAGACGCCAAAGTCCTCATGACCAACTCTGCCAAATATGCTCATTACGGTCCGGGTTTGCTGGGCGTCGATTCGGTCTTCGCGACGACAGAGGAATGCGTCGCATCCGCGATCGCGGGCCGCGTTATGAGAGCCGACGGACCGTGGCAAGCGTGACGGTGGTGCCGGGGCGATCAGTCGCAAGCGGTTCCGCTCGCGGCGAGGCGCTTGCGGCGGACATTCCGCTCAGTTTCTGGGGAGGGTTCGATCCCGAGACCGGTGTCATCATCGACCGCCGTCACCCTCTGGCCGGGCAGGTGGCTGCCGGCCGGGTCCTGATCATCCCCTCGGGGCGCGGTTCGTGCTCTGGGAGTGGCGTGCTTTTGGAGTCCATTCACAACGGTACCGCTCCCGCGGCCATCATCACCTCGCGCCTCGATCCGGTCATTGGTCTGGGCTGCATCCTGGGAGACGAACTCTATGCATCGCACCCGCCCATGGTCGTCATTCCGGACCGAAATCGGCGCCGCATCGAAACTGGCGATCTCATCGAGATCGACGAGTGCGGGTTCGTCAAAGTAACGAAGATTTGATCATCCCCGCTTCGCGCCGGACTTCTTTGGCTGGTTCAAACCGGCAGCGTGCCGCCGTCGGGCAACGGTCATCGGGGCGGGCAGCGATCATTGCGGAGACGGCGATGAAGGTGGCTGAAGTAGCGCCGATCCGACTAGACCACCGAGACGGCGGCGACTCCGGCAGCCCGCGCCAGTACGTGCGCCTTATCGGTCCGCTCCCACGGCACGTCGATGTCGCCCCGGCCGAAGTGGCCATAGGCGGCCGTCTGCTGGAAGATCGGGCGTTTCAGCGACATCGACTCGATGATCGCTGCGGGCCGAAGGTCGAAATGCTCCTCGATCAATGCGAGAATCACCTCATCCGGAACCCGCCCCGTGCCGAAGGTCTCGATCATCAATGAAACAGGCCGAGCTTTGCCAATCGCGTACGAGACCTGGACTTCGAAGCGGTCGGCGAGACCAGCCGCGACAACATTCTTCGCCACATAGCGCGCCGCGTAGGCCGCCGATCGGTCGACCTTTGTCGCGTCTTTCCCGGAAAACGCTCCCCCACCATGGCGAGCCATTCCACCGTAGGTGTCGACGATGATCTTGCGTCCGGTAAGCCCGGCATCGGCCATCGGACCCCCAATCTCGAATCGCCCGCTGGGATTGATGAGAAACAAGGTCTCGTCGTCGAGCAGCGCATCCGGGATCACGTGCCGAACTACCGACTCGATGATCGTTCGGTCGATCTCTTCGTTGGAAACACTCGCGAGATGCTGTGCCGACACGACCACCGTGTCGACTCGAGCTGGTTGCCCCCGGTGGTACTCGACGGTCACCTGGGACTTACCGTCCGGTAGAAGCCAAGGAATTTCGCCACTCTTCCGGGCGGAAGAGAGCCGGCGACAAATGCCATGAGCTAGCGAGATCGGAAGTGGCATCAACTCCTGAGTCTCATTGCAGGCGAAGCCGATCATCATGCCCTGGTCGCCGGCGCCGACACGGTCGAATCTGTCGATCTCATCACCGGAGCGAACCTCGACAGCATGTGCTACGCCGCTCAAGATCTCCGGGCTCTGATCCTTGATCGCTACGATAACCCCACAGGTTTTGGCATCAAACCCATGCGAGGAGTGTGTATATCCGATCGACTGGATCGTGTCACGAACGACTGCTGGAATATCGACGTAAGAGGTTGTCGAGATCTCGCCAAAAACCAGGATCATCCCGGTCGTGGTGGCGGTCTCGCACGCCACATGAGCCTCGGGGTCGAGCCGCAGCACCGCGTCCAGGACCGCATCTGAGATTTGGTCGCAGACCTTGTCAGGGTGACCCTCGGTCACCGACTCCGACGTGAAGTACGTTCTCTCCGCCGTCATCCAGCTGTCGCCGTGGTTGCCCATCGTCTCCTCAAGTTCACACGTTTGCTGCTTCAGCAGAATTGATGCCCATTAGGGCCGTCAATCGAACGTCTCCCGGGTTCTCCGGACCCTCAATAACCAGACGTGAGAGACACCTACGTACCGCCCTCCCAGGAGGTGAGGTAGCGCTCCTGCTCAGGCGTGAGCTGGTCGATCTCGATCTCCATGGCGGCTAGCTTCAAGCGAGCAATTTCGCGGTCGATGTCCCGGGGTACGCTGTAGACACCCGGCTCGAGGTCCTTTCCCTCGCGGACGAGGTAAGCGACTGCAAGCGCCTGATTAGCAAAACTCATGTCCATGACGCTCGCCGGGTGCCCTTCGGCGGCCGCGAGATTGATGAGCCGGCCCTCCCCGAGCAAAATGACGCGTTGCCCGGGGCCCAAGACGAACTCCTCGACAAAGGGTCGGAGCGTGCGGCGCCCCTCGCCTGACATCTCCTCCAGCGCTCCAATGTTGACCTCGGCGTTGAAATGGCCTGAGTTCGCCAAGATAGCGCCGTCTTTCATCTGGTCGAAGTGATTGCGATCGACGACGTTGATATTCCCCGTCGCGGTAATGAAGATGTCGCCGATGGCGGCTGCACGGTCCATCGTCGTCACGGAGAAGCCGTCCATGGCGGCCTCGAGCGCGCGGACCGGGTCGATCTCGGTGACGATCACCCGCGCGCCCATGCCGCGCGCACGCATGGCAATGCCTTTACCGCACCAACCGTATCCAGCGACGACGATCGTCTTTCCCGCGAGAAGGATATTTGTCGCGCGCAGAATGCCGTCGATCGTGCTCTGCCCGGTGCCGTAGCGATTGTCGAAGAAATGCTTCGTTTCCGCGTCATTGACCGCAATTACCGGAAATCGGAGCAGCCCCTCGCCATGGAGCGCCCGGTGGCGCACCACCCCTGTCGTCGTCTCTTCCGTGGCGCCAATGACGTCAGGAAGCAAGTCGGCGCGCTCTTTGTGGATCAGCGAGACGACGTCGGCGCCGTCGTCGACAATGATCTGCGGGCCGTGATCGAGCGCCGCCCGGATGTGCCGGTAGTACGTCTCGTTGTCCTCGCCCTTGATGGCGAATACGGGAATGCCCTCCTCGACAAGAGCCGCTGCGACGTCGTCCTGGGTCGACAGGGGATTGCTTGCGCAAAGGACGGCACTGGCCCCACCCGCCTTCAGGCCCAGTGCTAGGTTCGCGGTTTCGGTGGTGATATGAGCACAAACCACGATGCGAACGCCGGCAAGTGGGCGTTCGCGATCGAACTGGTCCCGTATCTGTCCCAGCACCGGCATCTCGCGGGACGCCCAATCAATTCTCCGGCGCCCTTCAGCGGCCAGACTTGGGTCCTTGATATCAAACGCTCGCGTGTTGGTTGGGGACTCCACCATCTACCTAGTCTCCTCTAACTGCGTGGCCCGAGAGCCGGCACTCCGCCAGTTCTCGGTCGACGGGGGAGGTCAGCCAATCGACCCTCAACGCGCCAGCGTACTCGGGAAAGGCGGATTCGAAACGGGCGACAAACTCCGCCGGGCTGTACCCATGCTCCTGACTGCCGTGTCGCTCGACGGCATAAGTTGCGGCCAGCGAGCCCATCCGGCCGGCGATCTCCAGCGGCAGGCCCAGGGCGATACCCTTGAACAGTCCTGCACGATAGGCGTCGCCACCACCAGTCGGTTCGATCAGCGGCTCGGCGGTAACAGCCGGGATCGAGACGTGCCGGCCTTCGAAATAGAGCTCTGAGCCATGCTCGGCGAACGTCACTCCCACCAACGGTGCTCGCGCCACGAGATCGTCCACGGTCAAACCGGTCTTTTGTTCGATCACGGCCATCTCGTAGTCACTGCCGATGATGCCCCACGCTTGATCGATGCCTTCCTGCAACTCCTCGGCAGTGAGGGAAACGACCTGCTGCGAAGGATCGTAGATTAGCCGGCATCCGGACTCGGCAAATTGTCGAGCATGTCGTTGCATGGCCTCGCGCGTCGTCGCGCCGACCATCCCGAAAACCGCGCATCGCCCCAAATCAAGCACCGAGAGATCGCCAGCCGCGACCGAGGCCCCAGGGTAGAAGCCGGCGATCTGGTTGCCAGCAAGATCCGCCGACATGAATGCCGATCCGGTGAGCTCAGAGGGCACATCGAGGACACACGCCATGTCAATCCCGAGCGCCTCAAAAAACCGCCGGTAGTCTCCGAAATCAGACCCGCCAGCGCCGACGAGCACCGGGCGTTCGCCAAGAAGTGCAAAGTTGTAGGCAATATTTCCGGCGACCCCACCCCGATATCTGCGAAGTGAATCAAACAGGAAACTGACGGAGAGGACATGGGTTTTGTCCGGGATGATATGGTCCTGAAAGGATCCCGGGAACGTCATGATGTAATCGAACGCTAGCGACCCACTGATCACGAACGTCGGGCGCCCGGGTTCGCCGGCCGGTTTCATAGTTGTAAAGGCCTCCAGGACAGGCAAGTTGCGCAACCGCGGGAGGATAACACGCGGCAGGGAGGCCGCCTCACTTGGGCGACTGCGAGGTGTTGACAGCCGCCAGAGCTTTGCGCACTGCTTCGTCCGGCACGTCATCGCGCATCGTGACGCCGCCACCGTCGAGTGGGAGGACAAACCGCTGGCGGCCGGCGATCCGTTTCTTGTCGCTTCCGAGCCGGGCGAGTACCCGCGATTCGTGCAGCGCCGCGGACGTCGGAAGGGCGAACTGATCGATGAGCCTGCCGATATTCTCGGCTTCGTCGCGGCCGCACGTGCCGCACAGAACGCCCAGCTCGCTTGCGGCTTTCATCCCGAGAGCGATAGCTTCCCCGTGGAGGAGTTGATAATCCGCGGCCTCAATGGCGTGACCAAGCGTATGGCCAAGATTCAGAAACGCGCGAATTCCCGCCTCCCGTTCATCTGCTGTGACAACGGCGGCTTTCAGCGCAATGTTTCGCCACACGACGTAGGAGGTTGCTGGCTCGTCGAACCGGGAGAGTCGAGCCGCGTTGCGAGTGAGGACCGCGCCCAAATCAGCTCGTTCTCCGCCTGGCGTCGAGCGCTGGATCACGGCGTGTTTGACAACTTCCGCCCAGCCCGAGCGACGCTCACGGCAAGGCACCGTTTGTAACAGTCTGGTATCGGCAATGACGAGAGCTGGTTGGAGAAAGGCCCCGATCAGATTTTTTCCAGCCCGGTGATTGATCCCTGTCTTACCGCCGACGCTGCTGTCGACCATGGCCAGCAGCGTTGTCGGGACCTGGACGAAGCGAATGCCGCGTAACACTGTCGCCGCTACGAACCCGGCGAGATCTCCGACAACTCCCCCGCCAAGTGCCACCAAGACGTCACCACGCTCCACGCCGCCCTCGAGGAGCCAGTCGTAGAGTTCCGCGGCGGTCTCGAGACTCTTGCTTCCTTCACCCGGAGCTACGTCACGCGTTGATACCGCAAAGCCGGAGGCCCGCAGTTCGGCTTCGGCTACCGGGGCGTGCAGCGGCCGGACATTCTGATCCGTCACGATCCACAGGCGCTGCGCCTCTGGCCATCGTTCTCGAAGCCACTCCCCGATTCGAGAAATGATTCCAGGCCCAACTCGGATGTCGGACTCCCCCGATGTCGCGTCGAGCCTGATGCCGAGAGCCTGGCCCTCGGTGAGTTGAGATAGCCCAGCAATCTCTGTAGCGACGCCTTCGGCGGAAATGCCCTCAGAGGAAATGGTCAGGTGCGCTTGGTCATAGACTGGTTGCCTGGCCGCCTTCAGATCCCGAATACGCTCGAGGCGATTGGACCCTGCGAGGAGAGGCCTCTCAACTGCCTCACCCTCGTCTGTCGCCTGACGCTGCAACCGGGCGAGTATCGTCTCCGGACTGGCGTCGAGCGCAATGACGAGCGTTCGCTCCCG
>DASUQU010000191.1:0-6540 GCA_036280495.1 Thermomicrobiales bacterium
AGTGTACGGCCCATGCGCACGATTGGACCTCGCAACCGCTTTAGTGAGAACTAGCTCCCACCCATCCGTGAGGCAACCGGCACGACATCTTCGTTATAGAGACGCTGGTGCAAGTGAACCGGCTCAGTCTGCTTGCGCAGCCGCAGGTTGAGGAGCTCCACTCCCACCGAGAAGGCCATGGCGAAGTAGATGTACCCCTTCGGAATATGCTGCCCCAACCCTTCGGCGACGAGCACCATTCCGATCAGGAGGAGGAAACTCAACGCCAGGATCTTCACGGTCGGATGGTGATTCACGAAATCCGCTAGCGGCTTGGCGGCAACGAGCATGATGCCGATCGAGATCATGACCGCGACGACCGCAATCAGGATGTTGGTCGTCAGACCGATCGCGGTGATCACCGAGTCGAGCGAGAAGACAATATCCAGCAGCACGATCTGGATGATCACACTCGAGAACGAAACCGTTCGGCCGGCCGCGTCTCGCTCATGTTCTTCCCCTTCCAGCTTGGCGTGAATCTCGGTCGTCGACTTGTAGATGAGGAAGAGCCCCCCGCCGAGCAGGATCAGATCCCGACCCGTAAACGGGTGTCCGGCGATGGCGAAAAGCGGCTGGGTCAGCCCCAGCAGCCAGCCGAGCGAGAAAAGCAATCCGATGCGCATCAGCATCGCCAGCAGCAATCCCGTAGTGCGTGCGCGTTGCCGCTGATCGACCGGCAGCCGGTCGGAGAGAATCGAGATGAAGATGATGTTGTCGATCCCGAGGACGATCTCGAGCGCGGTCAGCGTCAGCAGCGCCGTCCAAATCGCGGGATCACTCAACCATTCCACGCCTCGAACCTCCCTCTCCCATCCCCACCCAATCTGGACGCCATGACAACGCACCCGCAGCGGATGTGTCAACCGCGGCGAAAGAGCCGCCTGACGCGAACATCTCGGATCCCGTAATGTGGCACCTTTTCATGGCCACGGCGTGCCGTTGCCACGCATAAAAGGAGTCTGAAGAGGCGGCTCCCGCACCGCCCGAACGTAGCCACCCGGTCGTGGCGGGTCTCGGTCATCGGCCAACGACTCAGTTATGCCACGTTCGGGTCCAACCGTCCCTCTTCCTCGAACGGACAAAGCTCGATCCGGTGCTCTCTGAGCAGCACCGAGGCGAAGGGATCGCCCCGATCCATCCTTCCCATCCAGTCAGCGCGCCGGAAATAAGCAAGCTCAATGCGACCTGCGCCCGAAATGGGAACCAGCGCGACCCGACAACGGTCGAAGATTCCATCGAGCTCTTCGACTCCGAGATTGCCGAGGACCACGACATAGACTGGATCCGACTGAGAACTCAGGTCACCGCTGACCCAGGCGCCATCGATGCCCGACACCCCTTCAACCGCGCCGTGTAGCGCCTCCTCAAGGGGCAGCGCGCGCACGGTCAGTGCCGTAAGCGGCTCGAGAAGCGGCCACGTGGGATTGGGGTGATAGCGGCGGGCGCTGCCGACACGCTCGTCGCGCAAGAGACCGAGTCTGGTCAACTTGTAGCACTCGTGCTGCAGGCTACTCACCGGTAGCCCCAAACGGCGCGAGAGATCGGTCAGTGAAAATCCCAGGTGCGGTCGCGGTAAGACCAGGCTGAGTACAGCCGCGCGCACTCGTGAGGAAAAGAGCTCCGCGAGCGGGTCCGGCACGACCTTCACATCCTGGCGCCACAGTTCGCTTTGACCTTTCAGTAATGCCGCATCGTACCAAAGAGGCGCCGCCTCAGATGCTCGTCCAGAGAGACTGTCGGTTGCGAACCTCGTGTGTGATTGCCCCAGACCGGCTGAGGTGACCCAGATAGGCGAAGACCGTCGGTTGCAACAAGTAGAACGACGGCGCGTCAACCACAGGAGCATCGAACCGCCGCAAGATCCCTTCCAGAATGGCTTCGGCGGTTCGCGGCGTTTCCGTCAGCTCCAGGATCGCCTCCGCAACGCGCTGAGCAAGCGCCGCATTGCTGTCGACTGCCGCCGCGAGCCGCCCGCCCTCGAGCACCGGGCCATGGCCGGCGACGGCCACCCGGTGGGGTATGCCGCGGGCCCGTTCGAGCGCGGCCAGGTGATCGGTCAACGAGAAGAGATAGGGGATGCGGTACTTGTCGAGGACGTTCTCCGGCAGGACGACGTCCGCGCAGAAGAAGACGTCACCGGTGAGGTAACCAAGCTGTCCCGGCGAGTGGCCGAAGAGCGGGACGGCTTCGAGGCGGATCCCGGCGATCTCGTGAGGGCCTGGTTCGACAATCACATTGACCGGGCTGGGATCGGCGAGCAGGAAGTTCCCTCGTAGTGTGTCGAGCGGATCGGCGCCACCGAAGAGTGACGCCGGTTGCAGCAAGGGGTAGCGGAGGAACGCCTCGTCGAACCTTGGCGCATGGACGTTTGCCCCGGTCCGCTTCACGATCGTGGCGTTGCCGCCGAAGTGGTCGGCGTGGGCGTGCGTCGTAAGCACCGCCACGATTTCGCCACCCAGTTCCTCGCGTACGACCTTGATCGCCTTCTTCGCACTCGACTCGTTGAGCCCGGTATCGACGAGCACGATCTGCTCGTCGTCATTGACAAGTACCCCGATGTTGACGCCGCCCGGTATCACCCAGGCGCGATCGGCAACCGGTAACAGGATTCCCAATCGATTTCCCCCTCGCTGGCCCCGGATTGCCGAGCGGCGGCCACTATACTGGCGCTCCGGGAGGGAACGTTGTGGATCGCCAGTCGATCACCGCGCTGCGACACGTCGTCGAAGTCGGGCAGTTCGACCGCCCCGGGATCGAGCGGCTCTTTGCCGTCGCCGATCGCATGCGAGACCTGCCGCGAGCGGCGACCCCGCTTGCCGGCTTCACGCTTGCAACCATCTTCTACGAGCCGTCGACGCGTACCCGCCTCTCCTTCGAGACGGCGATGCTCAAGCTTGGCGGCAACGTCATCTCTACCGAGAACGCGCGCGAGTTTTCGTCGGCTATCAAGGGCGAGTCGGTCGAAGACACCGTGCGCATCGTCGGCGGCTACGCTGACGCCATCGTCATTCGCCATTATGAGCAGGGGTCGGCTCACCGCGCGGCCTCGGTCGCCGCCGTCCCGATCCTCAACGCCGGCGATGGACCCGGAGAGCACCCATCACAGGCGCTCCTCGATCTCTACACCATCGGACACGAGCTGGGGCGCATCGACGGGCTGCGCGTTGCCCTGGTCGGCGATCTGCGCTACGGGCGGACGGCACGGTCACTCGCTCGTCTCTTTCGCCTCACCAGAGGCACCGAGCTCATCTTCGTCTCGCCGACCGCTGTCCCGATGGGGGAGGACGTGCGCGCCGAGCTCGATGGTTCCGGCATCCCTTACCGCGACGAACCCGACATCGATGCCGTGCTGCCGCACGTCGACGTCGTCTATCAAACACGGGTGCAGAAGGAACGGTTCACCACACCGGAAGAGTACGAGATGGCGCGCGGACAGTATGTGATCGACGGTGATGCCATGCGGCGCCTCAGCCCGGACGCCATCCTGCTTCATCCCCTGCCGCGCGTCGACGAGATTGCGACCGAGGTCGACACAGATCCCCGCGCCGCCTATTTTCGACAGGCGCACAACGGCGTCTTTATTCGTATGGCGCTCCTGGATCACGTACTGGCAGATTCCTCGCGGACTTCACGGCCATAAACCGCAATCGCCGATAGTCGGCAACCCAGCGCCCCTCCTGCTCCAGCCGCGGCCGGGTCAGTTCGTTCACTCGCTCCTGGACTCGCATTCGACGGTCGGGTGGCAGGGGCGCCAGCAGGTCACCACCGAACATGCGGAGCCAGTCAGCGATGCCGTTTGGACAGTCATCCAATGGGGTCGGCCGATCGAATAACTGCATGAGCCGCACTTCGAAGCCGACCCGCTCCAGGAGCGAGGCATATTCTCCGATGGTCGGGAAGTACCACGGATTGCGGACCCGCTCCCGAGGAATCCCCTCCTCGGCCAGCGCTTGATACGTTGCCGCGACGATGGTCGCGATATTCCCGCTGCCACCCATCTCGGCCACGAACCGCCCACCCGGCTTGAGCGCTCGTGCGACAGAGGCGGCGACCGCCTCGGGTGGAGACATCCAGTGCAGCGCGGCATTGGAGAAGACGGCATTCACCGGGACCTCAACCGTGAAGTCTTCGCCTTTGCCGATCTCGAACCGAAGCTCCGGGTAAAGCTCCCTGGCCCTAGCAATCATCGCTTCGGAAGCGTCGATCCCCACGACCTCGGCACCGGCGGCTGCTATCTGCGCAGTCAGCGCCCCGGTGCCACAGCCGAGGTCGATGATCCGCTCGCCTGGCTGGGGCGCCAGGAGTTCGACGACGCCGGCCCCCAGCCGGGTGATAATGCCGAACGACTCGTCGTAGAGCGTGGAGTCCCAGCGCGTCTCGGACCCTGCGACACCCCCTATCGACGCGTCACCCTGGCCCGCACCGCTCATCTCTCCGCCAGGCACCGGCTGGTTACCCCTTTGACCCATCGCTCATCACCAGAAGCGGCAGTCAATTGGGACCCAAGTCATCACGATGATGTCGATAGGGTTTTTCAAGGGTGAGATCGCGGGATTGATGGGGATCGGTCACGTGTTAACCCTTTACCGTTAGGTGCCGCGGTCATCGCCGCGGCTCCAGAGCGGAGTCGTACCGGAGTCTCTGGGCGCGAAAGCTATCAGCGGCCTCGTCCGCGCAAACTCTCGGTCGAGGATCGGGATACCAGCCGATGGCAAGCAGAAGCTGGCCGAAGTCTTCGGAGTCTCTGATGAGACCATTCGTGCTGTCCTGCGGGAGCGGCGCCCTGATCAATCGATAGTGGGCGCAGAGACCGCAAGGGAGAGAGACTGAACTGATGCCTCGCGCTGGAGCCCATAGAATTACGGGTCTTCTGGGTTGTCAACGGTTTTAAGGCTACGATCCTTGAATACTCGATAACCGGTCAATCACGAGACGTTCCCAGGCGCCTGCAAGGACGACGCGCTGGTTCTACCACATGACATCCCCACCATTCGGTGAGATGCTCTGACCCGTGCAATACGTCGCTTCATCCGACGCGAGGTAGACGTAAGCCCAGGCAATTTCGATTGGTTGGCCGAGGCGACGCATTGGCAGAGACTCGATCTTCCAGCGCTTCCAGTCTTCGTCGTCGTTGGAGCGCCACATCGGCGTGTCAGTCGGTCCCGGGCAGACGGCGTTGATAGTGATGCCACTGAGGGCCACCTCCTGCGCGACGGAGACAGTGAGCGCTACAACGCCCGCTTTGGTGGCACAGTACGAAGCATTGCCCGGCGAAGGTTTATGGGCGAGCTGAGAGGCGGTGTTGATGATGCGACCAGAGCCGCGGTCCAACATGTGCGGCAGCACATGTTTCATGCCGAAGAAGACGCCGCGGAGGTTGACGGCGACCACCTCGTTCCACTCATCGACGGTCTCGGTCTGGAGTGACCCCTTGTGACCGCTGATGCCAGCATTGTTGACGAGAATGTCGAGACGACCGAACTGAGCAATCGCCTCGTCGACCGCCGACTTCACCTGATCTTCGTCTCGGACGTCGACGCTGATGGATAGCACATCGCGGCCCGTCGCAGCGATCTCGGTGATTACCTCCGCGCCGTCCGCTGCTCCCCCATGGTCACCAACAGCGACGTCCGCGCCCTCGCTGGCGAAGAGGTGGCAGACCTCCCTCCCGATCCCAGTATGCCCACCGATGACGAGTGCCTTCTTGTTCACAAGTCGATTCATTCCGCCCTTTCGTCCAACCAACGCCTATGGCGACATGAACGAGCCGCCAGTGACAAAGACTGTCTCACCGGTGACGTACTCGCTCAGGTCGCTCGCCAGATAGAGCACTGCGCGGGCGACGTCTTCTGGCCTCCCGATGCGCCCCCACGGCGTGGCTTCGCCCGCGGCGGCGATCTCCTCCTCGGTCATACCGTACCGCGGCTGCGCCGTGTCAGTGATCCCGGGGGCGACCGCGTTGACGGCGATGTGGTACGGGCCAAGCTCCCTGGCAATTGACTTCGTCAAGGCAATCACTCCCGCCTTGCTGGCGCTGTAATGGCTCCCTCGCGGCGTCGGCTGAAGTCCGGAGATCGAGGCAATATTGATGATGCGCCCGGATCGACGTGGAATCATCATTCGCGCTGCTTCTTGGGAGCAGAAGAATGTCCCTTTCAAATTGACGTCGTGGACCCGATCCCACGTAGCTTCGTCCAATTCGATAACCGTCGCCCGGGGAAAGATGCCGGCGTTGTTGACCAGGATGTCGAGCACGCCAAACGCGTCGGCGAGTTGCGTGAACATAGCGCGGATCTGCGCGACATCACCAATGTCCGCTTTGAGCGCGATGGCTGCCGTACCGAGGCGCTCGAGATCGTGAGGCGCCCGCGCCTGATCCGGATAGTTGATCGCTACCGTTGCTCCCTGCTGGGCAAGGATCTCGGCGATGGCCCAGCCAATGCCCTGGTTTCCCCCGGTGATGAGGGCCGTGCGACCCGCAAGATCAAGCACGTGATCCTC
>DASUQU010000192.1:0-3032 GCA_036280495.1 Thermomicrobiales bacterium
GCCTATTGCTCGCCTGAAGTCGACGAGCTGATGAACACCGCCCGGGATGCCGCCGACGAGGAGACCTACCTCGCGGCAATCGCCGAGGTGCAGCGCATCATCTCGGCGGAGGATCCGCCCGCCATCTACTTTGGACAGGTGATCTGGACGACTGTGTTGCAGACCAGTGTCGAGGGGTTCGTGCCCAATCCGGTCTACATCGGTGTCTACGACTTTTGGACGCTGCGACGGGCCGCCGCGAGCGGAGGGGGTTGACGTGCCACGGACGACCGCGCAGAGCGTGACCGACGCGGTCGCCCCTGGCGCCTCCGCCCTCCCTGAGCACGGCCGGCCGTGGCCGGAGATCGAGCGCACCCTTCTGTCGTGTCGGTTGCAGGACCCGCCGCCCGTCGAGGGCGCGCCGGAGGTTTACTGGCCGAACGTGCCCGATCCGGCGTTCCACGCGGCGCGCGAGGCACAGGCCATCTACGCCCACTTCAATGCGTTCCTGGTCTATTGCTCGCCTGGTTACGCGCGCATCGACCAGGAGTTGCGCACCGCCGTGGCCGGTCTGCTTGGTGCGCGGGCCGCGGACCACGTCACACTGACGGCGGGGGGCACCGAGGGGAATTTCCTGGCGGTGAAGGCGGCGCGCGAATGGCGGCGGATGCACCGGCCCACGACGCGGCCGAACATGGTGTTGCCGATCACCGCGCACCCGTCGTTCGACAAGGCCGGCCATGAATTGGGTGTCGAGGTGCGGAGGGTGGCCACCACGGCGTGGTGGGAAGCCGACCCGGCGGCGATGGACGACGCCATCGACGATGCCACCGTCCTCATCGTCGGTAGCGTGCCCAGCTACGGCCACGGCACGATCGACGACATCCCGGCGCTGGCGGAGCTGACGACCATGCATGACGTGTGGATGCACGTCGACGCGGCCGTGGGCGGATTTCTCGCGCCACACATGCGCGAAATCGACCCATCGATCCCGCCGTCGGATCTGCGAGTGCCGGGGGTGCGGTCGATGACCGCCGACCTGCACAAGTACGGGTTCTGCCTCAATGGGATCTCGACCTTCACCATCGCTCAGGCCGAGGATCTGCACTGGCCACGCTTCACGGCGGGGAAGGTCTGGCCGGTAGGCGGCTACACCCGCAACGGCTTCCTGGGCAGCCGACCCGGGAGCGTGGTGGCGGCCGCATGGGCTACGTTCCAGGCCCTTGGCCGCGAAGGCTACCGCGCGATCGCCGCCGAAATCGCAGCGCGGCAGCGCCACCTGGCAGAGGGGCTGGCGGCGCTGCCGGGGATGACCGTCGTGCGGCCGCCGCAGCTGGGACTCTTCGCTGCCGCTCCGGACGATCCGGCTCTGGTGCCACCCTTGCTCGCGGGACTGGCCGAGCGCGGCTGGGTCATCACCGACATCGCCGAGCCTCCCGCGCTGCAATTTCTCCTCTCACCGGCCTTCGACACGGGGACGTTCCTGGCAGTCTTTGCCGACGTCCTGGACGACGTCCGATCCGGACGGTTCTCCACTGCCGGGACGGCACACACCTACGGACAGGATTGAAGGCATAACGACAGCTACTGAATAACGTGTCCTCCTGAGGACCGCAAGTCTCGTCGGCGGGAAACCCTCCCCATACTGCCACGACGCCCTGCGGATGCCCGGCCTCTCGATCGTGATACGGGTGGATCGCCCGCGGGGTGCCGAATTAGCCGCAGGGACACCCGTGCAGATAGTAATCACGGTAGTCTCGGACTACAACGTTCCTATTCTCTTGACCACAGGATGCGCCCGCTTTCCAAATCAGGAGGTGAGTGACAGCATGCGCAGATTTTGTGCGAACCTCTACATACATGGCTAGTCGCAGGGAAGCGCAAGCAGGACTCTTACGTCCCCTATAGTCGAGGTGACTTCGCGCGAGCCATGCGCCCTATAGGCATAGGACGCATGGGCAAGGGGTTTTGCGCTCTCCGTCAACTTGCTCCATGGTCTTGCGACCATTACCGATGAATCCGGGGGCTGAGCATGTGCGCTGGACGTCGGCCATCGCCCACCTATCATCGACCAGCATTGCGACTGAAGAGCCTACACTCGCGCTTACGGTGCCTGCTTGACTTCTCGACTCCTCGCCTCTTTGACCTCGATCGGTCCGTCGCTCTGCACCTGGTACCCGGCGCCGTCTCGTGTGACCTTGAGATCGAAGTAGCGCCCTAAGGCTTCCAGGCCGTCGATGCGAATCCAGGACAACCAGGCCGGGAAGGCCGGTGCGACAGAGAGCGCTCCGTGAGCGAGATCCGCTTCCAATCCGAGCATGGCGCGCATCAGCAGTGGTGCCGCGCCAGCCGCCCATGCTTGCGGGCTGCAACTGACCGGGTACGGGACAGGACCGTCCGCGGCCGCATCCTCGTTGCGCGGAAACCCGCAGTAGAGCTCCGGCAGCCGCTGATCGGGAAGATGCTCCGCGGCGGTGAACAGCGCGGACGCGATCCGTTCCAGCCCGCCTATCTCGCCGTACCGGCCCAAACCGGCGGCTATGAGACTGTTGTCGTGCGGCCAGACCGAACCGTTGTGGTAGCTCATCGGGTTGTAGGTCGCCATGCTGGCGGCGAGTGTGCGCACCCCCCAGCCGGAGTCGAGATCGGGTTGCCGCAGACGCGTCGCCACCAGCCGTCCTCGCTCGGGAGAAGGCAGCTCGCAATAGAGGAGGTGCCCGGGATTGGAGGAGATCGCCGCCACCGGCCGCTTCTGCTCGTCGAGTGCCTGGGCGTAATACCCCTCCTCTGGCAACCAGAAGTGATCCTCGACCAAGCTCCGGACCTGATCGGAGCGATCGCTCAGCTCCGTCGCCCAGGCCGAATCCCCATAAAGCGCCACGACGTCCGCCAGCCAGCGGTAGGCCGCGAAAACGTATCCCTGCACCTCGACCAGGGCGATAGATCCGGTGACCGAGCGGCCATCCGCGTCGTGGAGCGAGTCATGGCTGTCTTTCCACCCCTGGTGGACGATGCGGACGCCATCAGGGCTTTGCGTGGTGTACTCGACGAGT
>DASUQU010000193.1:0-5773 GCA_036280495.1 Thermomicrobiales bacterium
GGTGCGGACCGTCGCCGCCGGACTCTGCCACAGCGATCTCCATTTCATGGAGGGTAAGTACAGTCACGACACCCCGACGGTGCCGGGGCACGAGGCCGCAGGGATCGTCGAGGCGGTCGGCGCCGACGTCACCCATGTCCAACCGGGTGACCACGTCATCGGCTGCCTCTCGATCTTCTGCGGTCGCTGTGAGTACTGCCTCTCCGGTCGACCGGTCCTCTGCGACCGCCAGGGGCTGGCCCGAGAGGACGATCAGCCGCCGCGACTGTCGTGGGATGGCGTCCCGATCCACCAATTCCTGCGTCTCTCGGCCTTCGCCGAGATGATGCTGGTCCACGAGAACACCCTGGTGAAGATCCGCGATGAGATGCCGCTCGATCGCGCGGCTCTCATCGGCTGCGCCGTCACCACCGGGCTCGGCGCGGTCTTCAACACGGCCAAAGTGACGCCGGGCAGCACCGTAGCGGTCATTGGCTGCGGCGGCGTGGGGCTGAACTCGGTGCAGGGGGCGGCCATCGCCGGGGCGGGACGGGTCATCGCCGTCGACACCAATCCCTGGAAGCTGGAGCTGGCCCGAACCTTTGGCGCCACCGATCTCGTCGACGCCACGGCCGGCGACCCGGTGGAGCAGGTGCGGGAGCTGACGGACGGCGGAGTCGAATACTCCTTCGAGGCCATCGGACTGAAGGTGACGGCGGAGCAGTCGTTCGCGATGCTGCGCAAAGGGGGTACGGCGACGATCATCGGCATGATCCCCGAAGGGGAATGTATCGAGTTGCCGGGGTCGGAGTTTTTGGACGAGAAGAAGATCCAGGGCTCCAACATGGGCTCGAACCGCTTCCGCGTCGATATGCCGCGCTACGTCGATCTCTACCTGAGTGGCCGCTTGAAACTCGACGAGTTGGTCTCGGCTCGCATCGGGCTGGATCAGATCAACGACGGCTTCGACGCCATGCGCCGGGGCGAGGTCGCGCGCAGCGTGATCGAGTTCTCGTAGGGTGCTAGGGTGATAGGTGATGGGGTGATGGGCTAGCAGTCTCCGCTTGTCATGGCCAACTTACCGACTTCCGTCTCTCCTGGACCGATGGACATCACCTTCCGGCCGGTGACGCGGGAGAACTTCGCCGCCGTCACCGAATTGACGGTCGCACCCGGGCAGGCGGAGTTCGTCGCGTCCAACCTCTATTCCCTCGCCGAAGCGTACGTCGAATCGACATGGACGCCGCTGGCGATCTACGCTGGGGATCAGCTCGTTGGCTTCGCCATGTTCGGGCGCGACGACGAGACCGGGCGCTGGTGGATCATGCGCTACATGATCGACGCCGACTATCAGGGTAGGGGCTACGGCACGGCCGCATTGCCGGGATTGATCGATCTGATCGTCGAGCGCCACGGTTGCAGCGAGCTGTTCCTGGGCTACGAGCCCAGCAACGAGGTAGCCAGGCGCCTCTACGCGCGGATGGGGTTCGCGCCGACCGGCGAGATGACCGGCGGCGAGATCGTCGCCCGGCTCGATATCGCAAGCTCGCGGTGAAGCGTTCGTGCAAACGCGGCAGGGGCGAGTACGCCTGTCCACGACATCCGTGACGCATGCGGGGATCCGGGCGTGGGGTCGGGCGCGGACCAGGCGACGGCGTGCATCCCCGAGGGGAGGCGGGAGAAGCGCTGTCACCCTCCCGGCGGATCGGACGCGCGAAGGAGCCAGCCGTGACGAACAGTCGGGTCAACGACTTGCTCGGGCACCCCCCGGATGCCCGCCTGCTCATCATCAATGCCGATGACTTCGGGGTGTACCACGCGGTCAATGCCGGCATTCTCCGCACACTCACCGACGGTGTTGTGCGATCCACCACGCTCATGGCGCCCTGTCCCTGGGCGTTGCATGCCATGCGGCTGCTCCAAGACCACCCGGACATCGCCTTCGGCGTCCACCTGACCGTCGTCTCCGAATTCGCCGACTACCGGTGGGGACCGCTCACTCCCCGGCACGAGGTGCCGTCGCTGCTCGATGAGACTGGCTCCTTCTACAGCAACGACCGGCAGGACGAGTTACTGGCTCGCGCCAGGCTGGTCGAGCTGGAGGCTGAATTCCGCGCCCAGATCGAGGCCGTGCTGGCTGCGGGTCTGCGGCCGACCCACCTCGATTGGCACTGCCTGCGCGACGGCGGCCGGCCCGAGATCTTCGACCTGACGCTCGGGCTGGCCAACGAGTACGGCCTGGCCCTGCGCGTCTTCGATCCGACCCGGAGCGAACGGCTGCAACGGCGAGGGCTGCCCGCCGTCGACCACGGCGTGGTGGACAGCACGCGGCTGCCGACGGCCGGCAAGGGGGCACGGTTTGTTCGGATGCTGCGGGAACTGCCGGCGGGCCTGAGCGAGTGGGCGGTCCACCCGGGTCTCGGCACTGCCGAGGCGCGGGCCATCGACGGCTGGTGGCCAAAGCGGGCGGCGGACCTGCGGTTCCTGGTGTCTCGAGAGGCGCGGCAGACGATCGCGGCGGAAGGGATCGTCCTGCTGGACTATCGCGTGCTGCAGGCGATCTGGAATCGCGATCGAGAGCGTCAGCCGGGCTAGGACCCCAGCGCCGAGCATGACCAGAAACATACCCATGTCATGGCGAGGCCCGGAGTGGTTGACCTTCTTGCTTCCCACAACGCTCGACGTCGAGATGCTCCGGACGTAACCTGATAAGCACGTCAAACGTCTCAACATGTAGTCATGCCCGATATGGGTCTCGGTTTCGCCGGAGGTTTCCTCGATGCGATCTCGCCTGCTCCTCATGGTTGCCGTGCTGCTGGCGACCGTTAGCCTGGCGCCTGCCTATTCCGCCGCCGCTCAGGATGTTCCCGCTGCTGCCCCCGCCCCGGCGATTCCACCAATCCCCTGGCAGCTCACGACGTTCCCCGGGGTCACCACCGGCATCGAACCCGGACTCTACACGGTCCATTTCCTGCCGGATGAAACGGTCAACATCCGCGCCGATTGCAACTGGGTCGCGGGGTTCTGGACTGGTGCGAATGGCGCGTTGGACGTCACAGTGACGATGACCACCGTCGCTCAGTGCCCCACCGGCTCGCTGGAGGAGCCGTTCGTGCAGGCACTGGACGAGGCTACGTCCTACACCTTTGCCGACGACATGACCCTCATCATCAGCGGCCCGGCGGGGGAGATGCGCTTCACACCGGCCATGCCGGCCATGGCCTGGGAGACGATGCCGGCGCTCCCGTCCGATTCTGCCGCACCACAAGCCGGGTGAGAGCACGCAGCCGGCGATTGACGCCGTAGAGGCGCCACGGACGAGAGATTCTTCACTCGCGCTCTGCACGGCGGCGACGCAACCAGCGCTCGGGATCTGATGCGTCTCGCTCCGCCGAGAATCGTCCCAACAGCATGCCCCCGCCCCAGAGCGCGACGAGCCCGGCAACACCGGCGCCAACTCCCCATAGCTCGTTGGGGTCGCGGGTGAACGCCCAGGTGGTGCCTTTGAAGAGCGCGAAGACGAGCGGAATGAAACGCACCGCGAACAGCAGATCGGCGATCACCGCGGCAACCCGGCGCACGCCCCATACCCACCAGTCCACGAGCTCCGGTGGCGGCTCCTCCTGATCCTGGGTCTCATGCGCGGTGCGGTCGTCGGTCATCGCCAGCTGCTCCAAGCGGGACCGAGGAACGTGCCGCCGGGTTGTACCATGCCCGGATGATCGTGCGATATCTCACACAGGATCTTCCGTGCCTTTGCCGTTGCACGACTCACCCGACACCCCTCCAGGCGGCCCCGTTGGCCTCGAGATCCGCCCCGCGGGATGGCGAGATCTGGCCGCTGTCGCCAGCGTGCAGCGACGGGCATTTCCCCCACGCTTCGCCTATAGCCTGAGCACGCTGGTGGTTCTCTGGGCACTGCCCTGGGTGCAGCTGCTGATCGCACGACGCGATGGCAAGATCGTCGGCTGCGTCATCGCCGACCGCGTCCTGGACGGCAATCGGATCGTCAATCTGGCCGTCGACCCGGCCGCGCAGCGACAAGGCATCGGCGCCGCGCTGCTGCATGCCGCCGAGTGCGCCCTGCCCGCGGGCGACATGACGCTCATGGTGCAGACCGGCAATACCGCCGCGAGAGCGCTCTACCAGCGCGTGGGTTATGAGGAGGAGAGCGTCCACCCTCACTACTACGGTTCCGGCAGCCCCGGCATCAAGATGCGGAAACGGAGAGGGGCGCTGCGCTGAGCGAGTGCCGCCTTCGGCTCAGGGGGTGCCGGCGGCTACGCCGCCTGAGGGGGTGAAGGGGGAGAAGGACGGTTCTTCTAGACTCCTCGACTTCCCGACTTCCCGACTCACCGACTCGCCGTCCGGCCATGCTATCGTGCCGGGACCGCGGGACGGTGGCAAGGGAGGGAAAACGTGACTGATAGCGGGATCGGACTGGGAATCATCGGCTGTGGCGACGTCGCCTTGCGGACCTATGGGCCAGGACTCGCGCCACTTGCGGGCCGCGCCACAGCCGTTTCGGTCTATGACCCTGACCCGGTACGGGCCGAGTGTCTGGCGGAGGACCTGGTGGCACTGGGACTGCCGCGCCCGACCATTGCCCCAACGTTCGATGCGCTCCTGGCCGATCAGCGCGTGGCGGCGGTGCTGAATCTCACCCCCGCGCCGTTCCACCATGAAGTCAATGTGGCCGCGCTCCAGGCCGGAAGGCATGTCTTTTCCGAAAAGCCGCTGGCCAGGACCGTGGCCGATGCCCGGGCGACGATCGACCTGGCGCGCGAGCGGGGTCTGACCCTGCTCTGCGCCCCCGCGGTGATGGCAACGAACCGTTTCCGCTGGCTGAAAGCGAAGCTCGACTTGGGCTGGCTCGGTCGCCCGACGTTGGCGATTGGGCAGATGGCGAACATGGGTCCCGCGGCCTGGCGCGACTACAAGGGTGACCCGGCGGTCTTCTATGGCCCTTCCGTGGGGCCGGCACTCGACACCGGGGTCTACATCCTCCATGCCATCACCGGGCTCCTCGGTCCCGCGCGGCGCGTCGAGGCCTTCGGTGGAGTCTCCATCCCTCGCCGGAATGTGCTGATCCCCAGCCGTCAAGGAGAGGTCATCGATGTCACGGCGCCGGACCATCTCCTGATTCACCTTGATTTTGGCGACAACCGCTTCGCGCAGGTCCTCTCCTCCTTCGCGACTCCGCGCTCGAAAGCCCCGGCGCTGGAGATCCACGGCGAGATGGGAACGGTCAGCATGTCGTTGGAGAACTGGTATGAGCCGGACGCGCCGGTCGACGTCTGGCAGCGGGACGAGCGCCCGCATGGCAAGGAGAGCTGGCACCAGGTTACGCCGCCAAATTCTTCCCGGTTATCGCACTTGATTCAGTTCGGGCCGGAGCACTTCGTCGCGGTCCTGGAGGGCGCCGAAGCTCCGATCCTGACCGCCGAGCACGCCACGCACGTCCTGGAGACCATCCTCGCCGCTCGAGTGTCGATGGAGGAAGGGTGTGCGGTTGAGGTGGGTCGACTAGACGGCTAGACGGTCAGACGGCTGGAACGAGAATAAGCCGAGAGCCGAAAGCCAGTAGCCAATAGCCCGTTAGTCCGCGACGCCTTTGACGGCCACGATCTTCGCCGGTCGCACCCGCACGAGGAGCTCACCGGGTACGGCGTTGCGCCTGCCATAGGCATCGGCCTGATCTTCACCCATGTAGCGGGCAGCGATCCGGGTGGCCCAGTGGCGCATCGTCTCGAGGTCGTCTGACAAGCTCACCTCGCCCTCGATCGAGACGAAG
>DASUQU010000194.1:0-2894 GCA_036280495.1 Thermomicrobiales bacterium
GGCGGCCACTCCGCTGATGGCGTCGGCCAGCAAGGCTCGCAGCTCGCTCTCATCCTCCGCCACGCCGTTAGGTGAGCTGGCTTCGGATTCGGGAAGGATGGGGCGTTCGGTTAGGACCAGGACGTGCCGGTGCTCACTGCGAGAGGCGCGCTCGACGACCTTGGCCGCTTCTTCATCCTCGATTGGGAAAGGAATCGACATGTGCGGCAACAGCAGGGTCTCATCGACAACGAGAACCGGGAGGAGAACGTATGGCGGTTTCCGGGAGGCCCCTTTCTTGGTACGACCGCCACGAGCGGCTCGAGGCTTGGCCGCGGATCCCGCCGTTGGCGAGTTGTCCATGGCAGGAGCCACCTGGGCGTCCTCCTTCGCGACGGGTGGCGAGGTGTGATCGGAACGAGGTGGCATTCGGTGATCTTTCCAGCTTCCAGTCGTGCGGGTCACCGCAACGGCTGGAATAAGGGCGTCAGGCCGGTGTTCGGGGCGCGGCGCCGCGCCGGACAACTTACGCAAACACGCGGCATGCAGGGCGGCGAATAGCACGTAAGTGTACTTGGTTGACGCTACCTCAGGCTACTGAGCGTGCCCTGAGCCAGTGCGGTGACCAGCTGAACAAACTGGACGTCCATGGTCCGAACTATGGTGGCGACGAATCGGATCTCGCCGGGTGGGGCTGTCCCACACCGACGACGTCAATCATTTAGGACATGACGATGGAGCCGTCATGCGTCTTCATCGCCTGGATCTGTGATGCAGCGAAGCGAGGCACCGCACATCGGTCGTGGCCCCTCAGTCCTGATTCCGGGATGCGATCCGCTATAGTGCCAGACTGTTGTTCATACCCGGCGCGGCTTGGGAATTGATTCGGAACGGGCGCTAGCCGACGAGCCTTCTGAGATGAACCAGGCGGACTATCAAGTCACCCAGGCCAGCGAGAGGCGGCGTGCAGAGTGGACAGAACGCATCGAACGCTACGCGAGGGATGCTGCACCCAGGACCCATCCATTCGCCGAAGCGCTGGTCGCGCTCCTTCCGCCGCCGGTCGGGGCGCACGTGCTCGATGTGGCGACCGGAACAGGGCTTGTTGCGGTTGAAGCCGCGCGGCGTGTTGGCCGGCACGGCGCGGTACTGGCCACGGATTTTCTTCCGGTATGGGAACCATATGTTCGCGCGACGGCGTCCGCTGCCGGCGTGACGAACGTGAAGTTTGCGACGATGCCGGCGGAAGCCCTCGCGCTTCCGGACGCCTCCTTCGACATAGCCTATTGTCAGTTCGGGTTGATGTTCGTACCGGAGCCGATATGCGCGCTACGCGAAATGCGACGCGTGCTGCGTCCTGGTGGACGGATCGGAATAGCGGTCTGGAGTGTGCCGGAAAAGGTCGGTATCTTCTTGATTCAGCGGATTGTCGCTCCGGCATTGCCACCGGCGTCGGGCGAGGCGCCGCCATCGCCGATGAGCATGGGCGCCCCAGGTCTCATCGAGGACATGGTCGCTGAAGCGGGATTCAGTGACGTGGTCCGTCACATGGTGACGATCTTTGAGGACATTGCTGATCCGGAAAGTGAATGGCAAAGGTGGCGCGAGAGCTTCACGATGCCTGATGGGGGTGGCCTGGAACGTCTCCCGACGCACGTGCAAGAGCAATTGCATGATGACGTGATCGCGGCATTCGCGTCATTTCAAGAGGGAGATACGATCCGGGTTCCGAGCGAGGCAATTCTCGTGACGGCATCAAGATAAAAGAGAAGGACCTGGAGGGCGGCCGCGGGCGCACCGGCAGTGACCGAGTAGACTCTCATCATGGACCAGCGTCCTCATCTCCTCTCCGACGCGTCTGTTCGAGACACCACTGACCTCCTCTATGGCGACGACACCACGCCAGGGATCGTCGCGGTCGAGCAACTCGGTCCGAATCGGGTGCGTCTCTACCGGCGCGCCGGCAACGGCGTCGTTACAGAAGACGCGCCGTTCCGACCCTGGCTCCTGGCGGAACAAGCGGAGCCCTGGCACAGAGCTCGTGGCGCGCCGAGAGTGGAAACGCTCGCCGGGCCCCACCCGCTCCGATACCTCGTCGAATTTCCGGACTGGCCAAGCCACCTTGATGCCGTGCGCTACGGTCAGGATTCGGCTGAGCGGTTTTTCCGCTTGCGCTCCCCGGTCGAGCAGTATCTGGTGCGCAGTCGCCGCACGCTTTTCAAGGAGATGATCTTTTCGGATCTCAAGCGAGTGCAGATCGATATCGAGACCACGGGACTCGATCCCCTTGACCCCAACAGCCAGATCATCGTGGTCGCCCTCAGATCAAGCCTCGGCACGGAGGAGGTCCTGCCACTCGTCACAGATGAAGCGGAGCTCCTCGAGCAGGCGACGGAGCGGCTGCGAGACCTCGACCCCGATGTGATCGAAGGTCATAACCTCTTCAACTTTGACCTGCCGTTCCTGGTAGCGCGCGGCGAGCACTTCGGGCTCGCCTTACGGTGGGGGCGGGATGGCTCTCCGGTACGGATTGGTTCTGGCGTCTCGCGATTCAAAGCCGGGGCGCTGACCATGCCCTATACCCCAGCCTATATCCACGGTCGCCATATTATCGATACCTATCAGCAAATCCAACGGTACGACATTGGCGGTCATCTCTCCTCGTACGGGCTGAAGCAGGCGGTCGAGGAACTCGGTCTGACGCGGCCGGACCGGGAGTTCGTGCCGGGGGCGCAGATAGCCGAAGTCTGGCGACATGATCGGGACCGCCTCCTACGTTACGCACTCGACGATGTCCGGGACGTCGAGGTGCTTTCCAGCCTTGCCACGCCGACCGAGTTTTATCAGACGCAACTCTTGCCCCGATCTCTCCAGGCCGTCGCCACGGGCGGGCCGGGAGAGAAGTTGAACGACCT
>DASUQU010000195.1:0-2086 GCA_036280495.1 Thermomicrobiales bacterium
GGTCTTCAGCGGTCCGAGTCCGTTCCTGAACTGGGATGGGATCGGCAATGGCGAGGATGCGGCCTGGACCGAGGTTGCCGTGACCATCCCGGCTGACGTGCTGGAACGCGGCCGGAACGAAATCACCATCGCGAACCTGAGCCCGAGCGGAAACTTCAACGCGCCACCCTATGTCCTGCTCGCCGATGCCACCCTGGAAGCGCCGGGAGCAACAGTCACTCCTCGCACCTAGTACGAATCTCCCTGCTAGCGCGTTCAGGCCGGCGGCGTCGGAATACGTCAGCCGGCGACCATGCGGTTCCGTAGCTTGCCGAGCCCCTCGACCTCGACTTCGACCACGTCGCCCGGCGTCATCCACCGCTTCTCGGCCATTCCTAGAATGACTCCCTCAGGCGTGCCGGTGATGATCACGTCGCCCGGCTCGAGGGTGAAGTGGCGGCTGATGTAGGTGATGAGCTCCGCCACCGGGAAGATCATATCGTCGGTGTTTGAGTTCTGGCGCAGCTCGCCATTCAACCAGGTTCGAATGGCGAGCTTCTGGGGATCCCCTACCTCATCAGCGGTCACCAGATAGGGTCCAATGGGCATGAACTTGTCCATCGTTTTCCCCAGCAGCCACTGGCTGGTCCTGTTTTGCAAGTCGCGCGCACTCAGGTCGTTTGCCGTCGCGTAACCGAAGACGCTGTTCAGGGCATCGGCTGCTGAAGCCCTCTTCGTGGTCTCACCCATGACCACAGCCAGTTCGAACTCGTAGTCGTACTGCGTCGCCGCATCGGTCAAGGGCACATCCTCGTCCGGCGCGGCGACCGTGTTCAGGAACTTGGAGAAGAGCACTGGCGTGGTCGGGATCGCCGCGCCGGTTTCCTCAGCGTGCTTGCGGTAGTTGAGCCCGACGCAGACGATCTTGCCAGGGTTTGGCACCGCCGGTCCCACCGCCAATGACGCCTCATCCCGCAACCAGGTAGCTCCGTTCCCGTCTTCGGCCTCTGTGCGAGCGACCAGACCGGCGAGCGCCGAACGCGCAGGCTCACCGCCCGCGATTACCGCATCGACCGTTTGTGGCAGACTGCCATCTCCTTGACCAAGCGCCGCTTGCGCCGTCGCGACGTCGATCACCCCGCGCGCAGTCTTCACGCCGAGTCGCGGGTTGTCGCCATCCTGAATCGTGAGCAGGATCATTCGCCGTCCTCTCCCTTTCGCTCTCGCCCGGTGCATTCGCACCGGTCAGGTCAATGATTTACGCCTTCAGTGTCGCAGTTCCGGCCATCGGCAGCGCGTCGTGTCGCTCCGCAAAGCGGACGATACGTCGGCAGCCCTCGGCCAGGTCATCGTCCGCCGTCGCCAGCGAAATGCGGACCATCCCCTCCGCCACGTCACCAAACGTCGATCCGGGCGCGGCCGCCACACGCTCCTCTTCAAGCAGCATGCGCGACAATTCGCGGCTGGGGATACCGGATCCGCGAAGATCTACCATGGCGTAGAACGCCCCTTCCGGAATGGTCGGCAGCAACCCGATCGGTTCCAGGATCTCTCGCACCAGGTCGCGCCGGCGCTGATATGCCGCCCGCATCTCCTCGACCGCATCCTGCGGACCACGTACCGCCGCCTCGGCGGCAGCCTGGGAGATGGCCGGGGGGCAGGAGACGAGCGCCTCCTGGATCTTGCCGCAGAGCGCAACGAGTTCCGGATTGGTGATCGCCCAGCCAATGCGCCAGCCGGTCATCGCGTAGCTCTTGGAGACACCCGAGACGGTAATGACTCGCTCTGCGTCAAATCGCGCCGCCGGGACGTGCTCTCCCGCGAAGATGAGGTCCTCGTAGACCTCATCCGAGATGAGCCAGAGGTCGTGCTTCCTGGCCAGCTCGACCAGGGAACGCACCGTCTCCTCGGGGTAAACCGCCCCCGTCGGGTTCGAAGGGTTGTTGATGATGAGCGCCTTCGTCCGCGGCGTGATCCGCTTCTCGATCTCGCCAATACTCGGCAGATAGCCGTTTTCGGGACGGAGCGGGTAGCGCACCGGCACCACGCGCGCCAATTCGATCATCGAGACGTAATTGGGCCACCCTGGATCCGGGATGAGGATCTC
>DASUQU010000196.1:0-2690 GCA_036280495.1 Thermomicrobiales bacterium
AGGGAACGAAATCGTCGACTGTGCGGCTCCCGCGAGCGGAGTCGAGTTCAGCCTGATAGCTGACGATGCAGCCCTCTCGAGCGCCCAGGGTGACGATGACGGCGACATCTCCTTCACTGGAGTTGAACCAGGCCATTACACCCTGAGCGTGGAACGCCCCGCCAAGTTCGAGATCTCTCGGGTCCGGTGTCGCAGTGCCTCAGGTGATGTTCTGGCCGCGCGTACGGCGACGAATCAGGTCGCCATGCTGCTGGCCGATGGTGACGAAGTCGCCTGCACCTGGTACCTCGTCCCAGCCGAGACCCAGGACGAAACGCCGGACTCGACGACTTCCCCAGCCGCCGTCACCGAATCGGAGGGGGTCGATGCCGACGGGGATGGGTTGGCCGACGAGCAGGAGACAGCGCTCGGCACCGATCCGGTGCTCGCTGACAGCGACGCGGACGGCGTGAGCGACAGCGATGAGATCGACTTCTACGGTACCGACGCCCTCGAGACCGATACCGACGGCGACGGACTCGACGACGGCGAAGAATTGCTCACCTACAGCACGAACCCGCTCCTCGACGACACCGACGGTGACAGCGTCTTGGACGGCGAGGAAGCGAGTGGCGACTCTGACCCTCTCGATGCCGTCAGCTTGCCAGCGACGCCGACGCCGATTCCCACCTCGACACCCGAGCCGACGTTGGAACCAACGCCTGACGCGGCACTCGAGGCCACCCCAGCGCTCCCTGCCACCCCGTTACCGACTCCAGACGAGGCAGAGGAAGCGGAGCAGGAGCCGGACACGGGTTCCCTGCCCGGGGATGACCTCGATGACGACGGGCTCTCGACCGCCGACGAGGTCGGTATCTACGGAACGAATGTCACCGTTGCCGACAGCGATGGGGATGGGGCCCGCGACGGCGATGAGGTTGCAGCCGGCACCGACCCACTCGACCCGGCCGCTGACTAGGGCGTTCGCCCTGCCAGACGCTACCCGCCGCCGACCGCGTGCACGACTTCGAGGCGATCGCCAGCCTCAAGCCGCGTATCGCCATAATCGCTCCGGGGCACGATTTTGCCGTTGCGCTCGACGATGGCCATGGCGTCGGTCATTCGCTTGCCAGCCAGAAAGTCGTGGACCGTCGCACCGGGGACAACCGAGACCGGCTTGCCGTTGACGACGATCTCGACGGCGGATGTGTCGCTCCCGACGCCGATCTCTGGACTCATGGACGCTTCCTCCTGATCCTCCTGGAGAGCGTGATCGACGGCGACGCGCAACGCCCTTGCGGCGGCACGCGGATCCTCGGCCTCGACGATGGCCCCGATCACTGCGACCCCGCAGGCACCGGCCCGGACGACCTCCGCGACGCGGTCCAGTGTGATGCCGCCGATGGCGATAACCGGGCAGGGCGCGACGGCGGCTATCTGGGAGAGCCCAGCGGGACCGAGCGGCGGCAAACCCGGCTTGGATGGCGACGGGTAGACATGGCCGGCGAGGACGTAATCGGCTCCCGTCGCGGCGATCGCTCCCTGAGGCGAATGGACCGATCGCCCGATCACCACCGTCGGACCGAGGACGGTGCGCGCCGCGTCAGGCGGCATGTCTCGCTCACGGAGGTGAAGACCAATTCCCAGGGCCATCGCCGCCTGCGGGTCGCCGTTGACCAGCAGAACAACCTCATCGCCGATTCGCGCGCGGAACGTCCTCACAGTCGCCGCTAGGTCGTCGATCGACCCATCCGCGTCGCGCAGGTAGATGGTGTCGACGCCTCCTGCGGTTGCTTCGGTCACCAGATCGAGCAACGGCACCCGTGCTCGTCGCGCATCGGTCACCAGCATCAGGCGAGGTGCCCGGCGGCCGTCGTGCACCGGGTCAGGCGGCCCCGACGACGCCGGCGAGCGGGCTGCTGGCCGAGGCGTAGGCCAGGCGCGGAATCCGACCCGCCAGAAACGACTTGCGTCCCGCGCGTACGCCCTCCGCAATCGCCTCCGCCATCAGTGCCGGGTCATGTGCCAGAGCGACCGCGGTGTTGACGAGACACGCGTCGGCACCCTGCTCCATGGCTAGTGCCGCATCCGACGGCGCGCCGATACCGGCGTCAACGACCACCGGCACCGTGGCTTGCTCGATGATGATGCGGATGGCCTCGAGGTTGATCAGCCCCTGCCCGGAACCGATGGGTGAGCCGAGCGGCATCACCGTCGCGCAGCCGATCTCGGCCAGATGCCGCGCCAGGGGAGGGTCAGCGCCGATGTAGGGCAGCACCGCGAACCCCTCCGCCACCAGGGTCCGGGCCGCCTCGAGGGTGTCTATGGGATCGGGCAGGAGGTACTTCGCGTCCGGGATGACCTCCAGCTTGACCCACTTACCGAGTCCCATGGCGTCGGCCATGCGGGCGATGCGCACGGCCTCCTCCGCGGTCTTGCAGCCGGCCGTGTTGGGCAGGATGGCGAAGCGGCTGGTGTCGATATCCTCCAGGATGGAGCGGCTGGCCGGATCGTCGAAGTCGATGCGACGCAGGGCGACGGTGATGATCTCGGCGCCCGAGGCTTCGAGAGCGGCGAGCATCTCCTCCCGCGTGCGGTACTTGCCGGTGCCGAGCATGAGCCGGCTGCGAAACTCCCGCCCGGCGATGGTTAGCCAAGGTGACGAGGTCTCAGGGTGATGGGGAGACTGGATCATGATTGCGCTCTCCGGA
>DASUQU010000197.1:0-4883 GCA_036280495.1 Thermomicrobiales bacterium
TTGATCCACAGGTCCTCTGGGATCTGAAGATCGGCGCGCTCCTCGTCCGCTTGTTCGGGACGAAACTTGCCCCGGCGGTGGAAGAAATCCCGCATCGCCGGCATGGCGCTCCTTTTCGCGTCGTCGATGGAAGCCTGGAAAATGGCCGAGTCACGCTGCGGACGTGGCTCGACCCGAGAGCATACGGCACCTTTCGAGGTCGGGCAAGACCCGTCCCGCGGCGATCAACCGGTCGCGCGGGCGGGAAAGGATCTGGTTTCTGGTGCCGCAATGGGCGATGGTCGCCATTGGCGCTCGTGGCCGAGCTGCGGGACGATGGCGGCGACGATGGCGGCGGCGATCCCAAGCGCGACGTTGACGATCAAGGCGAGCTGGTAACCGCCGGACGCCTCGAAGATCACCCCACCCAGGAAGGACCCCAAGCCGAATCCGAGGTTCATGAAGGTGAAGAGGGATCCGAAAATGAACCCGAGATTCTTCGGACCATAGCGGTCGGCGGCGATAGCGGCGGTGAGCGGTGTCGTAGCAGTCCAGGAGATGCCGAGGACGAGGCCATAGACGTAAAGGAGATTTCCCGCGGGTAGCAAGAGCAAGAGGAGGAACGCCAATCCGCGGAGCGCATAGGTCAGTGCCAGCACCGACGTCCGCCGGAAGCGATCCGCGGCCAAGCCGAGCAGCACGCTGCCCAGAATGCTGAAGATCGCGGTGACGGAGATGGTATTGGCCGCGTGCAGGACCGACATCCCCATATCGTCGGCGTAGGCGAGAAAGTGCGTGTTGGGGAAGGCCATCGTCCAGCCGCAGACGACGAACCCGAAGGCCAGGATCCAGAACGCGGGGTGCCTAACCGCGTCTCGCAGGGTCAGACCATCCTCCGGGGGCGGGACTTCGCCGGCAGCGACTGCCGCGCGAGGCGCGTCGCGCAAGAAGATCGCGCCGAGGGGGACGGCCACTGCTAGTAGGGCCACCGCGAGAACCTGGTACGTCGTTTGCCAGGAGGTCGCCAGCATGATCCAGGTGGCTATTGGCACGATCAGGAGCTGGCCGAACGCGGATCCTGACGTGGCTATCGACATAGCCAGCCCGCGCTTGTGCGTGAACCAGCGACCGACGATCGCGGTGGCCAGCACCGGCGACGCCGCGGCCAGCCCAAACGACATTAGCAGTCCGTAGAGGACGTAGATCTGCCAGAGACTCGTCGCGAAGGAAAAGGGAATGAGCGAGACGCCGAGCAGGGCGATCCCGCCGACGAGGATCTTCTTCGCCCCAACGCGGTCCACCAGGATGCCAACCAGCGGCTGACAGATGGAGAGCACGATCATGGCCAACATGACCGCGCCCGTCAGCTGCGCCCGGTTCCACCCGAACTCCTCCGAGATCGGCTTGAGCACGACGCCGAAGAGGAATCGCGCCCCGGAGGCGATGGTGAGCGTGATCGCCACGACCGCGACCACGACCCAGGCATACGGCGCGACACCATCCTGAGCGGCGGCTGGATCTCCGTTCGGGACCCGAATCAAACCACGGGCTGGTTGGTCAGGACCAATCACGGATGCGGTGTCTCCGCGGATCGAGCAGATGACGAGCCATCGCGCCCTCGGCGCCATCATACTCCGCGAGCGCGCAACAGCAGATTGTTGACAGTGCTGAGGCATGTTGTTAGTGTCGCGTCGCGCTGTCGAATCATGCCTCTCATCCGTCTTGGGCAATGTGGCCGACGGAAAGGAACGCGCATGGAGATCGGACTCTACGCCGAGTCCGCCGGTCTGTCGTCTCTCGCGGAGACGCTGGCTCGTGCCCGTGACCTCGGAATCACCCGGATCGAGCTATCGACCGGCGGGCAGAGTTCTGAACCATTCCTCGACGTCGATGCGCTGCTGGAGAGCGAGTCCGGGCGCCGGGCGCTGCTGGACTCGATCGCGAGCCACGGCATGTCAATCTCCGCGCTCAATGTCAGTGCGTTTCCGCTCCACCCGCGGCTCGGCGGCGCGCACGTCGAGCTGACCCGCAAGACGATGCGGCTCGCCGGTCTCCTCGGGGTCGATCGCATCATCGCGCAGTCCGGGACGCCGGGAGACGCGCCGGAATCAGCCGTGCCGAACTGGGTGACCTATCCCTGGCCGGAGGAGATGCGCGAAACGGTCCGTCGCCAGTGGGAAGAGGGCATCACCCTCTGGCGAGATCTGGCCGAGTACGGCAAGGGTCACGGTGTGACCCGGATCTGCTTCGAGCTGCACCCGGTCAACCTCGTCTACAACGTGCCAACGCTGATGACGATGCGCGAGGTCGTCGGCGACGCAATCGGAGTGAATTTTGATCCCAGCCATCTCATGTGGCAGGGGATGGACATCCCGGCGTGCGTCCGCGCCATCGGACCGGCGGTCTTCCACGTGCACATCAAGGACGTGATGATCCACCGGCACAACCAGGCGTTGGTCGGGTTGCTCGATAACCGGCCCGACGCGACCTTTCATGACCGCCCGTGGAACTTTTGTACACCCGGGTTCGGGCACGACGCGCGCTGGTGGCGGGACTTTTTCGTGGCGCTACGGGACGCCGGCTACGATGACGTGGCCAGTATCGAGAACGAAGACCCGTATCTGCCCGGCATCGCTGGCGTGGAGCGGACAGTACCCTTTCTCCGTGAGGTCATCTAGCCAGTGGCGCCGGGAGCGAGCATGCGCATCGGGTTGATCGGTTGCGGCAATGTCGGGGTCAACGCACACATCCCCGCGGCCCAGGCGAACGAGGGACTGACGATCGTCGCCGCCGCGGACCCGACCCCGGAGCGGATTCAGGCTGCGGCGGCGGCAGCCGGGCTCGGTCCCGATGATCTGCACGCCGACTGGCGGCAGCTCATTGCCCGCGCCGACGTCGAGGCGGTGATCGTGGCCACGCCACAGCGCTTCCGACCGGAGATCGTGATCGCCGCGGCGAGCGCCGGCAAGCACGTGCTGGCGGAGAAGCCGCTGGCCCTGACGCCCGCCGACGCGCGAGCCATGATCGACGCGGCGCGAGAACACGGCGTCACGCTGGCCACGGTCCACAACTACCACTTCATGCCGGTCTACCGCGACATTAAGGAGGTGCTCGACTCCGGAGAGATCGGCCAGCCGGAGATCGCCGTGCTGAACTACCTGGGGGTCGAAGACCGCCCGGGCGCGGCGGCGTACAGCCCGCGCTGGCGACACCGTGCCGCGGACTCCGGCGGTGGCGTCCTAATGGACATGTTGCACGTCGTCTATCTTGCCAACTGGTTCATGGATGGTCCACCACTGGCCGTGTCGGCCTGGGTCGACAGGCGACTCGAAGGCGACGGCGACGTCGAAGACATTGCCCTCGTCCGCTACGTCTACGAGAACGGCCAGGCGTTGATCAACATGGCCTGGGGTGTCGGGCCGGGCGGGGTCGAGATCGGCGGCACGCGGGGTCGCGTGGTGATGACCAACCGCGACTTCGGTACCCACCCGTTCGTCCCGGCCGCGCGGCTGGACGTCGTCGCAGAGTCGGGTAGCCGGTCGTGGACTCCTCGTGATGCCGTTGCCTACGGCATGGCGGGCATCGTCGGCGATTTTCGGGACGCGGTCGCCGCCAACGTCGAGCCCGTCGCGAGTGGTGAAAGCGGACTTCGTGTGCTCGACGCGGTGCTCGGTGCGTACGTCTCCGGTGCGTTGGGAGACGAGGTCGCGCTGCCGTTGCCAGACGATCATCCGGTCTATGCGAAAGGCTCGGCCGGAATCGGCGACCTCGGTCTTCCTGACAGGTCGCCCGTGCTCCGGCGCGGTCTCTTCGGCGTGAATCACGCCCAGGCATGAGTGAGTTCCGGCATGGGAAAGGAGGTGTTTCCAAGGCGGCTTTGATGCCAATGTCCTAACCGGCCCGTTCCGGATCGCAATTCGCTCGTTCAGCCGAGTGGAGGAAGCTATGGAGTCCAAGGACGTTCTCAAGCAGGCCAATCCAGCGATGACGCCGCGAATCGATCGGCGAACCGTCCTCAAAGGCACCGCGGCCGGGGTCGCGGCGACTACGCTGGGCAGTGTTTCGAAGCGCTCGACGTTCGCGGCCCCGGCGTTTCTCCAGGGCGGCACGATCATCCTGGGCGTCACGAGCGATGACGCGCCAAAGATCCAGCCGCTGCTTGACGACTACCAGTCGGCAAACAACGTGACAATCCAGGTTGAGCAGGGACCCTACTCCGACTTCCAATCGAAGCTGATCACGAATCTTACCCAGGGCACCGGCGCGTATGACGTGGTCAGCATGGACGACCCGTGGATGCCACAGTTCGCCGGCGGCGAGTTCATCATGAACCTCGGCGAGTTGATGGACGAGCGGGGGATCGAGTCCGATGATGACTTCGTGCCCGAGCTGATTGCCCTCGGTGATTACCCTCCTGGTTCAGGGCTACGTGGCGTCCCGTGGGTCGGCAATGTCCAGGTCTTTGCGTGGCGGACCGACGTCCTGGAAGAGCTTGGGCTGGCGGCACCGCCCGCGACATGGGACGACGTCCTGGCCTATGCCGAGGCGATCACTGAGGCGAAGAGCGGGGAGGGTGTCTACGGGATTGGCGTCCGCGGGGCGGCTGGTAATCCCGCCGCAACCAGCTTCTTGCCGGTGTTGCGGGGCTATGGCACCGATCTCTTCGACGAAAACTGGGAGCCGCAGCTCGAAACGGACGCCGCGATGCAGGCGATCACCACGCACCTGGCGCTGGCGAAGCTGGCGCCTCCAGGGGTCGAAACGGTGCAGCACCCGGACATGGGCAGGAACATGCACCAGGGCTTGATCGCGCAGTCGGCGGACATCTGGCCCGACCAACTCCTTCAGATCTACGATCCCGAGTTGTCGCTGGTGGTTGGTAAGGTCGACATCGGCGCGGAGCC
>DASUQU010000198.1:0-2939 GCA_036280495.1 Thermomicrobiales bacterium
TGAGGAGCAGTATCGGTTGGACGCAGGTCCCATCGACACCGCCGGCGGCCGCCACGACGGCGAGCGCCCGCAGGCCGTGACAGTCGTCTGCGTGGTGGGCTTCGTCAGTACGGGCATCGCTGCCCTGGGCATTCTCGTGAATGTCGCCTCGGCGGACAAAGCGGGGGGCACGTTAGCCGCCCTTGTTATGGGCGCGCTGTTCGTCGCCGGCGAGATCAGCTACCGGATCGGCATCTGGCGCATGCAGGCCTGGGGCGTCCACGCCTGCTGTGCCTGGCTGCTGCCCAGCCTGGTCCTGTACGGCTCTTCGCCGCTCTTGTTCATCGTGACCGTCACGACATTGCTGGTCGGCTCCCGGTCCATCGACAAGATGCACTAATGGGGGTAGCCCTCACCCTTTCGTCAACGACCGGTCGCGGGAACGCTCATGCCCGAGCCGCGTCCCTTCGGGAGGACACCATGAACGCCAAACTAGCCGCCGACGCCGAATCCCTCTATCGGATCGCAACCCGCCTCCAGCGAGTTGGCTTGGTCTTCGATCGCGCTGCACTCTCGCCGGCGCAACGTCGTGCGGCCTTCGCTCTGCAGTGCCTGGCGGCGAGGTGTCCCGAAAAGGATGAGCCGAGGCCCGTCTCGATCGGCTTTGCCTACCCGACCACACGGGTGATTTGAATCTCGCTCCACGGTGCAGCAGCCGAGCGGCGCGCGGGATGACGAGCGCCCGACAGGCTTTCTCGACGACTAGGGTGTCCCCCAGAGGAGACAGCGACCGCCATGTTCGGAACGAATATCTACCTGACGCAGTCAGTGACACAATTCCCGTTATCGGTCCCGTGTTTTCGATCGAGGCCAATGCGCCCACGTTGGTCCACTCCTTAAAAGGCCGCGGCGTGTGTCACGACGACCCCACCCGAGACCCAGCCTCTGCCGCCTCCCTGCTGCGGCGTGCCACGGATTTGCAGCGCGAGGCCGAGACCCTCATCCAGACCCTTGATCTGCGCGCCATGCTCGAGACGCTCGGGCCGACCGAGCTGGTCGGCAGCGTGGTCTCGGGGCTGATGGTCTGGCGTGATATCGACTTCTGCGTCGACTGCCAGCAGCTGCGTCCGGAGCGCGCGTGGGATGCGCTCCGACCCCTCCTGATCGATCCCCAGGTTACGCAGCTGGACTACCGCAACGAGACCGGCGAGCGGGCTCCGGATGGGGATCCGACGGCCCAGCGGCTCTACCTCGTCCTCCGCTATGAGGCCGCGCCAGGGGTGGAGTGGAAGATCGACCTCTCGCTGTGGACGGTTGAACTACCGAGCGACCCCGGTGAACTTCTCGCCGAGCTGGACCGGCGCCTCACGCACGAGACGCGCCTGGCCATCTTGTGGATTAAGGATGTCTGGCATCGGCTGCCGGTCTATCCGAATGACGTTGGTGGCTTTGAGGTCTACGATGCGGTGCTCAACCATGGGGTTCGCACGCCGGATGACTTCGACCGCTACCTGCGCCAGCGCGGGCTGCCGGGACGCCACTGAGCTCGGTGCTTGCTCTTCCGCCCCGTTGTTCGTAGCGCATCCTCCTTCCACGCCCATCCCAGCCCAATTTCAAAGGGGCAGGAGCGCCAGGGCGCCGGCGAACAGTTCGATGTGCCAACGACTCGGAGCGATGAGTGCTTGCGGGCAGCTGGGCATCCCCTGCCAGTGGAGCCATTGTGACCGCTGGGACGTCTGGCTTGACCGCCAGACTATCGGGCGCGGCGTCGTCCGCCTCTGAAGGAGAGCCGCGCCGTCTAGCAATTACCAGACGGCGTGGCTGAATGTCTGGCCCGGAGAGGGGCTGCGCCCTAGAAGACTTCGTTGAAGGCCTTGATGCACTGCCCCTTGATCGTGAACTCGAACAACTCCTGGATAGCCATCAACCCACAGGCGGCCGCGATGACGTTCCTGGCCTCCTCGCTGGAAGGGCCCTTCCCGAGGTTGATGCATTCGCCGCGGGTGATTCCTGCTTGCTCCAGGGTCCCCGCTTCGCCGGCATCCCGGCATAGCCCAACGACGACCGAAGCGTCCGACTGAACTACGGAAAGGGAGCAAATATAACGGGTGAGAACACGAGGGTCAGCAGCGCGACGAGCAGGAAGAATCGCGTTAGGGTCATGGCAACGGTCCTCCTTTGCACATGAGCGGGGTCGTCGATCTGCGGAACGACGAAGTGCCGCGATCGGCGCCGCTCAGCCCGACACCCTGAGCGAGCCCACCGCGGGGATCGTTGCCGGTGCAAGGCCCCCGCGGGGGACACCTGCCAGGCGTTCTCCGGCGTGCACCAGCGCCGTCCCGATCGTCCGCCGCAGCAATGCGACGCGCGACGTGCGCGCTTGCGGGGTGACGCCGTGCTTGTTCAGCAGCCTGTTCACCTCGGCTTCAGCCTGGCACCCGCGCTGCCGCTCGAGTCCGGACAGGGAAGCCCCGGCCAGCCCATTGGCGCGCAGCACGGCCGCAACGTCACACGGTTGAATCCGGGCCTGGCTCATCGTGGTATAGGCGTTCATGCGCAGTCCCCTTGTGCTACACCTCATGGTCCCGGGTTTGTGGAAGAGCTTGGCCGACCGCAGCGGGCACATCATGCACCTGGACAACAGACCACGCGTACCACTCCTGGCGGGCCACGGGTTCACCGCGCCGGTGCGACCTCACCCACGGTATCGTTGCTCCCGTCGACCACAACGTAACCGCCATACGCCCAGCCATTGGTGTGCTCGTCTTCGTCGGGCCAATACCGGCTCTGATCACGACTTTACGCCGCGAACCGCGATCGGCCTATGCGCAATACCCACGCATTTCCCACGCAATTGGCGATTCATTCCAGCGAAAGATGGACTACACTCTCTCCTCACGTTCACCAGGTGTGGCACCACCCGACGAGGACGGTCGGGAGGGGCTCATGACCCAGACACC
>DASUQU010000199.1:0-22027 GCA_036280495.1 Thermomicrobiales bacterium
CGCTATCGGTCGCGGAATAGGGCTTTGAAATCGCCGTCGAATCCCTGCAGGAACTGGTGGATCTCGATGACGTCGTCGACCGAGACCGGCTCGCCCGGCGGGCCTTCATCCTCCGGCTCGATGCCAGTCCGGGACCGTACATGCTCCTCGCCCAGGCGGCGCAATGCGAGCTGAGCCTCTTCGGCGTCGCCGTCGCCGATCACGGCCGCGACGAAGTTTCGGGCCTGGCACTCGCCGCACGAGACCATCAGCATCCACATATCGGATTTGCGCGAGAGAACGTGGACATCATCCGGTTCGAAACCACGATGACAGACGCTGCAGCGTTCCATGCGGTCCAGAACTATGCGCTTGATTTGCTTTTCAGAGGTATCCATGACTGTCGCTTTCGTAGGAGGATAGATCCTCAGTTCCCTGACTTGCGATCGAAATCGTCGAGATCGAGGCTGTCAATGAAATCCCGGAAGACCGAGAGTCTCTCTTCATCAACGCCTTCCGCGCGCTCAAGTTCCGGTTGAGACGTCCTGCTCTCGGCATCAGTGTCTTCCTCCTCGTCCGAACTGAGCATCACGCCTGCTTTGTCCATCACCGAATCGTCGACCATGATGGGGACCCGGGCCCGGACCGCAAGAGCGATAGCATCGCTGGGGCGGGAATCGATCTCGACCTCACGGCCGTTCTGCTGCAGGATGATACGCGCGTAGAAGACGTCGTCAGACAGGTCGGTCACTGCAATGCGATCGACGGTGCCGCCCATATCATCGATGATCGTCCGAATCAGATCGTACGGGAGAGGCCGCGAAGCGGTGACGCCCTGCAACTCCATCGCAATCGCTTCCGCTTCGTACGACCCGATCCAGATCGGCAGGTGACGCTCGCCGTTGACCTCCTTGAGGATCACGACGCGATGCTGAGTCACCAGACTCACTCGGATACTTTCGACTACCGTCTCGATCATGCATAGCCCTCCGGCCGCAAGAATTGGGCCGGGGAAGGATGGACGTCTCCAGGGCGATTCATCTCGCCCGGACTGCTGGACCCGAATGAAGTTTACAACCCGGATTCGTGGCCGAGCCAATGCCACGTGTCGGGAGTTGTCCTGGACGTCGTCGGGCTCCGAAGCACCGCGCCGCGCACGTCTAGGATGAGGGCGAAACAGAGGCTGCAGCTTGCTCGCCGTCGATGTACGACTCGTGCGGGACAAACCCGACATCATCGACTGGCCAGTAGGAGAACCAGGCCTTGCCCACGATGTTTTCCACCGGGACCGGACCAAACACGCGGGAGTCAGATGAGTTGTTGCGGTGGTCACCAAGGACATAGACGTGGTCCTCCGGAACGACCACATCGCAATTATCGGACCGGCCGCCGCATCGCGTACGGTCTTTGATGTAATCCTCCGGCAGGAGCTCGCCGTCGATGAAGACATGGCCGTCGCCAAAGGTGACCTCTTCCCCCGGCAACCCGACGATTCGCTTGATGTAGGGCTTGTCGGAGCCGGTTGGCGGATCGAAGACGATGACATCGCCGCGCTCTGGGGGATCGAATGGGTAGTACTGGTTGCCACCGACGTTGAGATGCTGATAGGCGTTTCGGTTCACCAGGAGCATTTGCCCATCATCGAGATTCGGCAGCATGCTTTCGCCGTCGACGCGGAAATTGAGCACGACGAGCCGAACCAAGAAAAAGATGAGCGCGGCCAGCAGGAGCGTCTCGACGACTTCTCTCACTGCCCGCCCTGCCTGATTCTTCGCGCTCGGAGCCGGCTCGGCAGCGTGATCGACGTGCACCCGATCGGCTGGTGCGTCCGAGTTCAAGGCCGGTGTGAGATTGCTGTCTGGTGTCATAGGTGCCCCGAGGCGTTGGCGACCCAAGTCGCTCCCGCACAAGAAGAGGAGCGGGGCGGATCGCCCCGCTCTCGGCGACGGAACCGAATACTGCCCGCGGGATCGAATCTAGATCTCGTCCGCGCGAACCTTTGCTCGCTCAGCGGAAGGAACGTTGTCGTAGGTATCGCCGTGGGTCGCCGAAGCGGCTGCGAGACTATCAGCGCCGCCGGCTGATTCCTGCTTGAACTCTTTCACGCCCTGTCCAAGCGATTTGGCCACCTCCGGCAACTTACCAGCGCCAAAGATGATCATGATGATGACCAGGACAATCACGAGCTCTTGCCAGCCAAGCCCGAACATAATTCATCCTCCTGCCAGAGCAGTGCGCCACTCTCTGGGATTGTCAGAACGGCCGAAAAGTATAGGTGTGCGATGAAGGCTCGGCAACCGGCCATTCCTCATTAGACGAGGAAACTACTCGCGATTGCCAGGAGCACATAGACGGCCGCGGTCCCGATCGTGAACTGAAAAAGGGTCTTCTCCACGCCACGCCGGGTGCGATTGATCGATCCAGCGTCACCGCCGAAAGCGCCGCTAAAGGATGAGCCTTTCGTTTGCATCAGGATCAGGGCAATCAACAGCACCGAAGCGATGATCATCACGATATTGAGTGCAGTTTGCATGGGTTGTGTCTTGCTCCAGGCAGCTAGGGCGCGGCACTGCTTCGCACATTTCCGTTGCGCGGCCATGGTACCACCGGGGCGAGCCGTTACGCTTATGCGTCAGGGAGCGCGGCAATGCCGGGCAATGCTCGCCCTTCGAGATATTCCAGGGATGCGCCACCGCCGGTCGAGACGTGATCGATGCGCTCTGCGACACCGGATGCATCGATCGCCGCCAGGGAGTCACCCCCGCCGACGACGGTGAAGGCACCGGCATCCGCAACGCAGCGCGCGATGGCGAGCGTGCCACTCTCAAATGGCGTCCGCTCGAAAACGCCCATGGGACCGTTCCAGAAGACCGTTCGCGCACCGGTGATCTGCTCGCAATAGTGGGCGACGGTTGCTGGTCCAATGTCGAAGATCGCTTCGCCGTCTGGTATGGCGTCGACGACCGTGACGGTGCCATTCCTGCTGTCGAGCGACCGGGCAGTAATGGCGTCAGTGGGCGTGAGGATGAGCACGCCATGCGCCTCCGCGGTGTCGAGCAGCCGGCGGGCCTCGTCGACCAGGTCTGGCTCGGCGAGGGACGTGCCGATCTGCCGTCCCTGCGCCAGGAGCATCGTGTTGGCCATGCCGCCACCGAGCAACAGCGCGTCGACACGGTCGAGAAGATGCTTGAGCACGGCGAACTTGTCGGAAACCTTCGCACCTCCCAGGACGGCAACGAAGGGCCGCTCGGGATCGTTCAAGAGCCGCGAGAGCGCGGTCTCCTCGCGCTGGAGGAGGAGCCCGGCGTAGCTTGGCAGCAGTTGCGCCACGCCGACTGTGGAGGCATGGGCGCGGTGAGCGGCGCCAAACGCGTCGTTGACAAAGAGATCGCCGAGCCGCGCCAGGTCAGCGGCGAGCTCAGGGTCGTTGGTCTCCTCGCCGGGATCGAAGCGCGTGTTCTCGAGGAGCAGAACGTCGCCGGGGCGGAGGGCCGCCGCTGCCTGTTCCGCCTCGGGACCGGCGACCGCGGCAACCCTGGCAACGGGCTGCCCGAGAAGCTCACTCAGACGCCGCGCGACCGGAGGCACGGAATAGGCGGGGTTCACATTTCCTTTGGGTCGCCCCAGGTGCGTCGCCAGCACGACCGCAGCACCGCGGTCCAGCAGGTACTGAATCGTTGGCAGCGCAGCCCGAATCCGGCTGTCGTCTGCCACGTCGCCATCCCGCAACGGCACATTGAAATCGACCCGGACCAGTGCGCGCTTGCCCCGAACCTCTGCCTCGGTGACCGACCGTTTCGGCATGGCTCGGTGCTCCGTCTCCGGACCGGCAATCAGCGCGTGCGGCTACTCGTCGTCGGTGCCGAGGCCCTGCTCACAGATGAGCGCGACGACCTCGGCGACGCGGCAGGCATAGGCCCACTCGTTGTCGTACCAGGCCAGCACTTTGACGAGATTGTCGCCGAGAGCCATGGTCGATAACCCGTCGACTATGGCCGAGCGTGAGTCGCCTCGGAAATCGGACGACACCAAGGGTTCGTCCGAGTAGCCGAGGATGCCGTCCATCTGCTCGCACTGAGCCGCCGCCCGGAAAGCGTCGTTTACGTCCGCTGCGCTGGCGTTCTTCTCGGTCTCGATGACGAAGTCGATGATCGAGACGGTTGGCGTGGGAACCCGCAGCGAGGTGCCATCGAACTTCCCCTTGAGTTCGGGAATGACGAGCGCGACGGCCTTCGCCGCCCCGGTACTCGTGGGAATGATGTTCTGTGCCGCAGCCCTTGCCCGGCGGGCGTCCTTATGCGGTCCGTCGAGAACGACCTGATCGTTCGTGTAGGAGTGCACCGTCGTCATCATGCCGCGGCGGATGCCGAAGTTGTCCAGAAGCACTTTCGCCACTGGAGCCAGACAATTCGTGGTGCACGACGCATTCGAGATAATGTCGTGCTCGTCGGGGTCGTAGGCTGTCTCGTTGACGCCGAGGACGATCGTGATGTCTTCGTCCTTCGCCGGCGCCGAGATGACGACCTTTTCGGCTCCGGCCTTGATATGCCCTCTGGCATCGTCGGCATTCGTGAAGAAGCCGGTCGATTCGATGACGATATCGACTGATTGCGACTTCCAGGGGATCCTGCGTGGTTGCTTCTCAGCGAAGACGGCGATCTCTTTACCGTTGACGGTAAGACTCTTGTCGCTGGCCGCAATCTCGGCGTCGTAGCGACCGTAGGTTGAGTCGTAGGTGAGGAGGGTCGACAGCGTCTCCGGCGGCGCCAGATCATTGACGGCGACAACCTCGAAGAGGTCCGCAAAGTTGCCCTGGTTGATTGCTTTGAAGGCCTGCCGCCCGATTCGGCCGAATCCGTTTATCCCGACTCGATAGACCATTGGTTACTCCCCAGCCCCGCTGGCGGTAACCAGATCGCGCTGCGGGGCGCTGACACCATTGATGTGATGCTGGAACTCCAAGGCATGACTTTCTTCACGCCAGCGACCATTCGTGAGCTCGAAAAGCGCGGTCGCGAGCTTTTCCGGGTCGTGCCGAAGCGGATTCTGCTCTGAAACCACGTCCCGGGCGATTACCCGGATGCGCGGATCGAGTCGATCCCACGAGTCGGGCAGAAGGGGCTCGATCGGGAGGTCGGGACCAATGGCCTCAGCCGATGCCATGTTGCTGTTGATCAGCACGGCATCCAGCTCACCCGGTCCGAGCTGCTCGTCCACAACCGCGAGGTGGTCGAGCGCGGTGAAGTGATCGGTTTCGCCCTTTTGCGTGGCGACATTCATGACGTAGACCTTTGGCGCAGACGAGGCCCGCACGGCGCGGACGATGTCGGGGACCAGCAGGTTGGGAACGATGCTGGTGTAGAGGCTGCCCGGGCCAAGGACAATCAAGTCGGCGTTGAGTATGGCGGCCACCGCCGGCCGGTATGCGGCTGGGTTTTCCGGCCAGAGCCGCACGCTGTGGATCGGAGCCTCCTTGTACTGGATCTTCGACTCACCTTGGATCATCGTGCCGTCGGTGAGCTCGGCATCCAGGCGGACATTCTCGAGTGTGGAGGGCAGAACCCGCCCGCGGATGTTGAGGACAGTGGCTGATTCGATGATGGCCCGATCGAAGCTGCCGGTGACCTTCGTCAGCGCGGTGATGAACAGGTTGCCCAGGGAGTGCCCATCGAGCTCGGAGCCGGCCTGGGTGAATCGGTATTGGAAGAGTCGCGACACCAGGGATTCATCGTCGGCAAGTGCGACCAGACAGTTCCTGATGTCTCCCGGAGCGGGGATGTCGTAGGCACTACGGATTTTGCCCGTGCTGCCGCCATCATCGGCCACCGTGACGATAGCGGTAATCGAGACGTCGTGGCGCTTCAAGCCGCGCAGAAGCGTCGCGAGCCCGGTGCCACCGCCGATGGCGACAACGTTGACTTCCGGCCGGCTCAAACCGAACCGATGCTCGGCAACAATTTGCACCAGATCCTTGTCAGCCTTGCTGTGAGCCAGCACCGGCAGGAGCAACTCCCGGCTGAATCGATAGAAGCCGTAGACCATCGATGCAATGCCGGCGCTGAGGACGATGACAAATCGAAGCTCTCGCGGCAGAAACTGCAGCGTTATCACCTGCAGGAGACCACTCACTGGTTCCGGGAATGGAACGTAACGGTAGGAGTAGACCAGCCCCATCGCGAACGCCAATCCGGTCAGGATTGTGCCGAATAGGAAAAGACCAGCCCACCGTTTGACATGCATCCCGGGACGAAGCCAGGTGCGCCAGCCGCGTGGAATCGTCACGTCTCCCCTCACCCCGACCCAGCCATCGGGCATCGACGATATTGTCACGGGCACTTGCCGCTGCGGACAGCGACGGCAGTATAACAGGCACCCCCGGAGTGACATAAGTACGACGATGAGGGGATAGAAGTCGCGGGTGGGGATGCGCCGGAAGTCTGAATTCCGACCTGTGCAGGAACGCTTGCCGAGTCTCCTGCGTTGACAGGGGGGAAGCGCTCCGCACTCAGGCGCCAGCAGGTGGAGGGAAGACCTTATGGACAATGTCCGGTTCGATCGGTGGACGAAGACCCTCGCTCGCCGTCACTCCAGGCGCGGAGTGCTGGCGGGGCTGACTGGAGCGATCGTTGCGCTCACGTCACAGCGTCGGGGTTCTGCGCAAATCTCCTCTCCCGGCGGCATGTGCGGCGGAATCGCGGGACTCCCGTGTCCTGAGGGATTCGAGTGCGTCGACGATCCCGGTGACAGTTGCGATCCGACCGCTGGCGGTGCGGACTGCTCCGGAATCTGCATGCCAATTGACTACAACCCTTGCGCGGCGATTCTCTGCATCGAGGGGACGAGTTGTTGTCCCCAGTGCGGCGGCATCTGCATCCCCAACGACATCCCATGCTCCGCGGATCTGTGCGTGAGCCAGCCATGCAATCAGGTGATCTGCGGTCCGGGGGAATACTGCTGCAATGAGAGCTGCAGCCAGTGCGTTGGTCTCGGTCAGGTGTGCACGGACCAGTACTGCCCGCCGGGACCCTCCGGTGAGCCGTGTGGTCCGAATTTCTGTGGAGCGGGAGAGTATTGCTGCAACGAAAGCTGCGGTATCTGCGCGCCACTGGGCGGCGGCTGCATCGAGATCTTCTGTGAGCCGCCCGGTCAGGTGGGTGTGCCCTGTGGCCCGACGATCTGCGCACCCGGGCAGGTGTGTTGCAACGAGAGCTGTGGCATCTGCACTCCGCCCGACGGCGTCTGCATCATGATCGCCTGCGTCGATTAGCCCGCGGGAACCGCCTGGAGCTCCCCGACTTCCGTGTCGAGCACGCGGTTCGCCTCGGCGATTGCCTGCTCCGTGTCCATGTCCTCGAGCACGATCGAGCGAATGACGCCGTCGCGGTCGATGAAGATGTGGGTTGGGAAGTTGAAGATCGGGTAGGTCGCCCCAGTGTCGCCTTCATCAGGATCGCTCAAAACCAGAAACGTGGCGCCGTTCGCGGCGGCATAGGCCGCGGCGTCGACGGGAGACTCGCGCAGGCTTACGCCGACCATGCGCAGTCCTTCTGGTTCGAGCTGGGCGTAGGCGGCCTGGATATCAGGGAACTCGGCGCGACAGGGCGGGCACCACGAGCCCCAGAACATCAGCCAGACCGGTTGTCCGCGGAACTGGGAGAGCCGAACCGGATTGCCAAACAGATCTTCGGTTTCGAAATCGGGCGCAACCTCGCCGACTTTCGGTAGCAAGCGCTGATTGATTCCGCCGCTCCCGATCGAGTCCCAGCCCGATCTGGCACCGATCGCCAGCGCCGCGGCGACAATTAGAACGGCGACGGCAAGACCGACGATCTTTGAACTGGCTCGCCCGGTCCCGTCAGTTCTCTGCCGTTCAGATGCGGGTTCATCATGAGCGGCAGAGGGCGCCGTACTCTCAAACTCCGCCATATGCGTGTAGCCCGCCGAAAACGTAGTTCCCAAAGTAGGTGAAGACCACCGCGGCGAACGCGACAAGCAAGATCACCGCGCTGCGGCTCCCTCGCCAGCCTCGCAAGGAGCGGGTGTGCAGGTAGACGCCGTAGATGAGCCAGGTGAAGAGTGCCGCCGTTTCCTTGGGATCCCACTGCCAGTAGGTGCCCCAGGCGCGATAGGCCCAGACCGAGCCGAGAATCAACACCAATGACATGGCGGGAAAGCCGATCGTCACGGCGCGATAGCCGAGGTCGTCGAGGAGATCCGGGCTGGGAAGCCAGGCCACTTGCCAGCGATTGGCGACCAGAAAGAGCACGGCGGCCGCGAACGCCACGGCGAACGTGGCATAGGCTAGGATCGCCATCGAAACGTGGATCGTCATGAGCGGCCGGTTCTGTAGAGCCGGGATCAAGGCGTTGACCTCGCGGAGCTCGGCTGGCAGCAGCCAAATGTAGGCGCACATGCCCACGATGAGCGGCAGCACGATGGCGCCGAGCTGGCGCACACCGTACCAGCGCTCGAAGAGCAGGTAGACGACACCGGCGAGAAGGACAAAGGTGGACGAGAACTCGTACATGTTCGAGAGTGGCAGCCGGCCGCCGGCGACTGTCCGAAACAGGATGGAAGCCACTTGAAACGCGACACCGAACCAGGCCAGAAGGGTGGCGAAGCGGCCAATTCCGAGTGAGGCCGGCTCGAGACTCGCTTCATGGGAGACCATGGTCGTCCCGGCGTTCGTCGCCAGCGTCGTCTGGCGCAGGCGAACTCGGCCGATGGCGTAAGCGACATAGCAGAGGGCTGAAGCGGCGAAGGCGATCGTGGCCGCGGCGAAGCAGTAGAACGACAGGCGGACGAGAGTTTCCATGTCGAATACCTCTAGCTCCGGCTCAGAGAGAGGGCCGGACGGACTGACGTGATCCGGTCAATGCGCTCGCCGGCTCGTTGACGTGCAACTCGGGACCAATCCCGAGTTGCCGACCAATGTCGAGCGCGAGCCGCTCGAAGACGCGCTTCGCACTCCAGTCGCGCCGCGCGATCGGCGCGAGCCGCGCCACACTGCCGTCCGTTGTGGTGGAGACGATACCTCGCACCCGGCGGTGCGGGAAGTAGAACGTGATTGCCAACCCGCCGATTAGTAGCACTGATGCCGCAATGAACAACGGAATGCCTGGGTTGCGTGCAACCTGGAGAACGGAGAACCGCCTCTCCCGAACAAACGTCAACGTGAGATCGCCGAGCTGGATCGAGTCGCCCTGACTTACGGTGGCGCCGATCGGCTCGGCGATCGGACGGTCCGCACCGAGTGGGCGGATCATGAAAAACATCTGCCCTGGTCTCAGCTGCAACGTGTCGAGCTCGGGCGCATTGGCAGGGTTCTCGTCCGGGGCGACGACGCTCAGGGCGACCCCCGCTGGCAGGAGATCGATGCGTGCTGCCGGTGAATCGGGATTGAGCCGCGATTGGAACGGACCGAGGGGCAGTGCGTCGTCGAAAAGCACCTGACCGGCACTGTCCTCGATCTTCAATGCAACCGCCTGGCCGAACCCCGACTGGTAGAAGACGATGTCGCCAAAGGTCAGCGGGTTGTTGACGGTCATCGAACCGGACTGAACCGGCTGGCCGTCCCGCATCAAGGTGATATCGCTGCGATAGGCAAGTGCGGTCCCGTCCTCGCGGTAGACCTCGGAGAAGTCGTCAAGACGCACATGCAGCCCGGTTCCATGGCCCAATTCGCGAACCGACCCCTCGGGAATGTAGAACTCGTTCTCCCGAAATCCCCAGGCGGCCCCAACGATGCCGCCCGCCAGGATCATGATGAGCGCTAGATGGAAGGGAAAGGTTGCGAGCCGGGAGAACCGCCACCGATCCGCATAGAGGTGGACCTCGCCGTTTCGCTCCTCAGTTAGCACACGATAGCGTTTTGAGCGCAATGCGGTTCCGAGTTGACCCGCGAATGCGTGAGGTGGGATTGAAGCCGCGAAAGAGGCCGAGGTTTCGGCGTTGCGCAAGAAGCCATGAGTCGTGCCCACCGAGGGATGGGCGATGGCCTGCCAGATACCCGGGGCGCGATTGATGGTGCAGACCGCGATGGCAACCGAGAGGAGCGTGAGAATCCCGGCAAATGGGAGCGAGCGATAGACGTCCCAGGCGTACCAGCGATCGACAATCGGCGCTGTGACCGGGAACGTGTCCGCAATCGCCTGCGGCACGGAGCTGCCGCGCAGCGTGCCGACAAGGACGAGCAGGGCCAGGATCGCTATCTCGACAACAGCCGCCCGAACCGAGCAGAAAAATCTCCAGATACGGTCGACAACAATGTCGGCGAGGGCGCGGGACTGCAGTGTGCGCTGCTGAACTGAAGCGTGCGTCATCCGGATTGGTGGCGCCTACGAGCCGTTGGCGCGGATCTCACAGCGCGGGCTCCCAAGGGGTCCACGGTGAGAGCGCCACCAACCGCGCGAAGAACTGTTGATAGATGCCGAGCGTCATTATCGCCCCCATGGCAACCATCACCCCACCGCTCACCCCGGTCACCAGCGGCAGTCGTTGGTTGATGCCCCGAATGACGTTCCGCGATGAGCCAACGGCGACTGCCGTCAGGAGAAACGGCACGGCCAGCCCCGCCGAGTAGGTGGCCAGGAGTAACGCCGCACGATCGACACTTCCCTGTCCCGCCGCCATGGTCAGGATCGCTCCCAGGACCGGCCCGACACACGGCGACCACCCGGCCGCGAATGTCACGCCGACGAAAAAGGACGACGTCACCTGACCCGTGGGAAGGTGATCGGGAGTAAGCCGGCGCTCGCGTTCGAGCGAGCGAATCCGCACGATGCCGATCTGATGGAGTCCAAGAACGATCAGCAGCGCGCCACCCGCTCGCGTCAGCCAGTCGCGGTTGCTGGCGACGATCGAGGCAGTCGAGGCCAGTGCTCCCGCGGCTCCCAGAGCGACGCCAAGTGCGACGAACACCAGCGAGAATCCGAAGACGTAGGCGAGCGCGTTTGGTAGGAGGCGACGGCGACTGACCCCTTCGACGCCGCCCGCTGAGGTCCCCGCCAGGTGTGCCAGGAAGATCGGCACCAGGGGCAGGACACAGGGCGACGAGATGGAGAGCACGCCTGCCAGAAAGGCCGCAATCAATGAGACTTCGACGCCCATGGGGCAACCGTACCATCGCCGTCTAGGTGCTGCAATTGACCGTTATAGTGGACAGGAACGGTTCGATGGTGACCGCGACGATTCAGCCAGGCGACTCGCGAAACTAGACGACGAAATGACCAGCGGCAGTTCCCGCACTTCAGAGCGGCTCTATCGGTGCGAAGCCATTGTGCTCGGCCGAATGGATCTCGGCGAGGCCGACCGCATTCTGACACTCTACTCGCGGCAATACGGCAAGCTCCGTGTGATCGCCAAGGGCGCGCGGCGTCCGCTCAGCCGCCTCGGCCCACACCTCGAATACTTCAGCCGCGCCCAGTTGATGCTGGCCCGGGGACGCGAGCTCGACGTGGTCACTGGCGCCGAGACTGAGGACGCCCACCTGGCCATACGCAGCGATCTCGATGCGTTTGGACACGCCTCCCATATGGTGGAGATTCTGGCCCGGTTGACCGAGGATCGGCAGGAAAACGTTGCCGTCTTCGATCTGCTTGCGAGCTCGCTTCGCCTCCTAGCCGATGGAGTGGACGCGTTTCACGTCACACGGCACTACGAGCTGGCACTGATGGCGTTGCTCGGGTACCGACCTGAGCTCTATCGCTGCATCGAGTGTCAAGCGGACTTGACCCAGGCTCCGCATCAATTCGCGGTTGGCCTGGGCGGGTTCCTATGCGAGCGATGTCGTGGCCGCGAGCCGGGGTCTCGCATCGTCAGTGTCGATGCCCAGAAGTACCTTCGCGCCCTCGATCGCGGCGGCCTCGGGGCTACGGTTCGCTTGACGATTCCGAGACCCTTACGTGAGGAGTTGGAAGGCGTGCTTGGCGCCTACTTACGGCACGTCGCCGAGCGCGATCTGGGCAGCCTGCGCATCTGGCGTGAGCTACGCGACGGCGCCACCAATTAGCCGCACTCGCGGACAATTGCGAGCTCCTGCTCGACGATTTTTCGCTCTGGGGGAGATAGGGTCTTGAGATCGAGTAAGTCGGGGCGCAGGCGTGCCGTCCGGCGAAGGGACTGCTCCCTGCGCCACCGCTCGATCTCAGCGTGGTGCCCGCTCAACAGAACCGGGGGCACCGCGTGCTCGCGGAAAACGGGTGGCCGCGTGAATTGCGGGTATTCGAGCAACCGCTCGTGATGGGATTCCTCCGCGACAGATGCGGCATCGATGACGCCCGGGACCAGGCGCGTGACTGAATCGACGACGACACTCGCGGCGAGTTCGCCGCCAGTCAGCACGTAATCTCCGATAGAGATTTCTTCCGCGTCCAGGATCTCGATCGCGCGGTAGTCAATACCCTCGTAGCGGCCGCACACGATCCCGATCCGCGTGCTCGCCGCGAGCTCCTCGGCCAGGGACTGGGTGAATAGCCGACCAGCGGCCGACATGACGAGGATCCTCGTTCGGGCGCGGTCGGATCCGAGCTTCTCTTCGACCGCGGAGACAATGGGCGGGGCCATCATGACCATTCCAGCGCCGCCGCCATAGGTCGTGTCGTCGACGGTGCGATGGCGATCGAGGGCCCAGTCCCGGATGTCGTGGATGTCAATCTGGATGATGCCGCGATCTCGAGCCCGGCGCAGAATGCTCTCGTTCAGCGGACCGGCGAAGATCCCAGGAAAGAGCGTGAAAAGATCGAATCGGAGGAGAGGTTCCTCGGTCGCGACCACCGGCTCAGACATCAGCCTCGTCGCTGTCCGGTGACCGCGAGCGCAGGAGCATCAAAATCTCCGGCGCCGCCGCCTCCAACGTGGTAAGGACGAGATCGGGACGAATCGAGGGATCATCAGACTCGGCTTGGTCGCGACGTAACCAGACCGTGCCCATGCCCGCGCGACGGGCGCCCGCTACGTCGAAGCGGAATGAATCGCCGACGTGGACCATCCGATCCGGAGTCGCTCCCAGCAGCTCCGCCGCATGGACGTAAAGCTCGGCGCGAGACTTGTAGAACCCGGCGCTCGCGGACGTGATGACGACATCGAATGCGTCCCGGATGCCGAACGACTCCAGGGTCCACTCCAGAAACGGGTGAAAGACCGCGCTGGAGACGATGCCAATCTGTACCCCTGCCCGGTGGATCTCCCGCACGGTTGTGACCGCGCCTGGAATCGGCGAAGCTCCCGCTAGCGCCCCATGCATGAGATTTGCAACACCAGTCCGCACGTCTTCTTTGGGCACCTGAAGCCGCATAGCGCCAAATACCTGCTCGAGACAGGCTTCGGCGGTCAGTTCGTTCCCGTGCTCCATGATCTCGTGACGCAGCTGCCGGTAGCGGGCGTCGGCCTCGTCGAGCTGAGCGGGACCGAACTGCCGTCCGTCCCTCGCTGTCCACCACTGAAGAAACGACGAAGGTAGGCGACGAACCTCCAGTTCGAACCACTCCGGACAGGAAGCGAGGGTGTTGTGGAAATCGAAGGTGATGGCCTGACCGTTCATGACGCTCCCGTGACCACGACAGGAAGCGTGGTTCCCGTAACGCCACGCGGCGAAGTCCGCGTCATTGCTGCGCTGATCCCGACCGAGGGGCGACCCGAAATTGGCCGCCGTCGTCTAAACTTCCCCATGGTACGTGCGCCGGGCAAAAACTGGCGAGTGCAGCCGGTTTGGGCGTATTCGTGCGGCGATACGCCTAGCTGACGTTGCCCGGGTTCGGCAAGAGGACAGGACGACGATGGACCCCGCACCACTTCCAACAGCGCCCGACCCGTTTAGCGCGCGGTCGACGCTGTCGACTCCGTTCGGCGAGACGGTCACCTACTACCGGCTCGAAGCGCTCGAGGAGCAAGGACTGGCCAACCTCGACGCGCTGCCCTTCACGGTGCGTATCCTGCTGGAGAATGCGCTGCGCTACGCGGGAGGAGAGTTCGTCGACGCGGAGACTGTGAAGACCCTGGCGCTTTGGGAACCACGGCCCGCCGGCGAAGGGCCGAGTATGGAGCTCCCCTTCCTGCCGGGCCGGGTCGTGCTCCAGGACTTCACTGGAGTCCCGGCGGTCGTCGATCTAGCAGCGATGCGCGATGCCGTGGCCAGGCTCGGCGGCGATGTCACCCGGATCAATCCGCTCGTGCCAGCTGATCTCGTCATCGATCACTCGGTTCAGGTCGATCGATTTGGCTCCACGATGGCGTTCGCCCAGAACGTCGACCTCGAATACGACCGAAATCGAGAGCGTTACGAGCTCCTGCGTTGGGCGCAGCAATCATTCCAGAATTTCCGGGTCGTTCCTCCAGGAACCGGGATCGTCCACCAAGTCAATCTCGAGTACCTGGCGCCGGTGGTGATGACAAAACCCGTCGGAGCGGAGACCGTTGCCTTCCCCGACACCCTGGTCGGGACCGATTCCCACACGACCATGATCAACGGCCTCGGTGTGCTCGGCTGGGGTGTCGGGGGCATCGAGGCCGAGGCAGTTCTGCTCGGCCAGCCGCTCTATCTTCTCACGCCCGAGGTGGTCGGCGTCCGGCTGGTCGGGGCACTGCCGGAAGGAGCAACCGCCACCGATCTGGTGCTAGCGGTGACCGAGATGCTGCGCTCGCTCGGCGTCGTCGGTCGATTCGTCGAGTTTTGCGGCACGGGACTGAGCAACCTGGCTCTCGCGGACCGCGCGACGATCGCGAACATGGCTCCCGAATATGGCGCGACCGCCTCTCTTTTCCCGATCGACGCGGAGACGCTCGATTACCTGCGGTTGACCGGTCGCTCGGAAGAACGAATCGCCCTCGTCGAGACCTACACCAAGGCGCAACGCCTGTTCCGGACCGACGAAACTCCGGAGCCGCGTTTCAACCAGTTGGTTGAGCTCGATCTGGCCGACGTCACTCCGAGCGTCGCCGGTCCTCGTCGTCCACAGGATCGCCTGCCTCTGCCGTCAGTCCGGGACGCGCTGCGCACGACCTACCCGGGTGTCTTCCCCAGCAACGGCGGCGGTGCAACCGCGACCAGAGATGGTGGCGTGGCCGTCGCCGTTGACGGAGTGACGGCGAGAATTGACAACGGCGCCGTAGTCATCGCCGCGATCACCTCCTGCACCAATACGTCGAATCCTTCGGTGATGCTCGGCGCAGGTCTGGTCGCGCGGAAAGCTGTCGAGCTCGGTCTCGATGTGCCAGGTCACGTCAAGACGAGTCTTGCCCCCGGTTCTCAGGTCGTCACCCGGTATCTGGACCGGGCCGGTCTGCTGCCGTATCTGGAAGGGCTCGGTTTTCACGTAGTCGGCTACGGCTGCACAACGTGCATTGGGAATTCAGGCCCGCTCCCCGAACCGGTGAGCCGAGCAGTCGAAGAGAACGAATTGGTTGTCTCGGCCGTACTCTCCGGCAACCGCAACTTCGAGGGCCGCATCCATTCTCAGGTGCGGGCCGCCTTTCTCGCCTCCCCGCCGCTGGTCGTCGCCTACGCGCTGGCCGGCACGGTCGATCTCGACCTCGCGACCGACCCGATCGGATGCGATCCGAACGGGGAACCCATCTACTTGCGTGATATCTGGCCGACGCAGGAGGAGGTCCGCGCCGCGATCGACTCCGCCGTCGATCCGACCATGTTCCGTGAGGAATACGCGATGGTCTTCGCTGGCGATGAGCGATGGCAAGGACTCGACGTGCCGTCCGGCGACATCTACGAGTGGCGAGAAGACTCGACCTACGTGCAGAATCCGCCATTCTTTCAGGACATCTCAGACGAACCGGCTCCTGCCGGCGACATCCGTGGCGCACGGGTGCTGGCGCTGCTGGGGGACTCTGTCACAACGGACCACATCTCACCAGCGGGGAGCATCGCCAAGGACAGCCCGGCAGGGCGCTACCTGATCGAGCACGGCGTGCGCCCACCCGACTTCAACTCGTATGGCTCGCGCCGGGGGAACCACGAGGTGATGATTCGCGGGACCTTCGCCAACATTCGGTTGCGCAATCAACTCGTTGGTGGCAAAGAGGGCAACTGGACCGTCCATCTCCCCACCGGCGAGGAGTTGAGCATCTACGACGCGGCAATGCGCTACATGGCCGAGGGCACGCCGCTCCTGGTCATTGCGGGCAAGGAGTACGGCACCGGCTCTTCACGCGACTGGGCCGCAAAGGGAACGCTCCTGCTTGGCGTCAAAGCAGTAATAGTCGAGAGTTTCGAGCGGATTCACCGCTCAAATCTGGTTGGAATGGGCGTCCTGCCATTGCAGTTCCTGCCGGGTGAAAACGCCTCGTCGCTCGGTTTGACCGGTGAGGAGACGTTCGACGTGCTTGACCTGCGAGACATTGCGCCACGGCAGCGGGTGCACATCAAAGCAACCCGACCGAATGGTGATGTTGTCGAGTTCGATGCCATTGCGCGAATCGACAGTCCTGTCGAGGTCGAATACTTCCGCAACGAAGGCATCCTACAGACGGTCCTGCGGCGGCTGACTCAATCCGCCGCGTGAGAACCGCGGGAGCGAGGACCGGTATCACGGGGTGAACGACCGGCAAGGAGTTCCCGTGCCGCGCGAGGCGGACACCGTCGTGCTCGGTGGAGGTACGGCGGGGGCGGTCGTGGCCGGACTTCTGGCAGGGCAGAGCGACCAACGTGTGGTCGTTCTCGAAGCGGGTCCGGACTTCGGTCCGTTCGGCGACGGCCGGTGGCCCGAGGATCTGCTCGACGCGCGAGCCCTCGGCTACACCCACGACTGGAACTACGCCTCCGGCGACACCTACCCGAACCGTGTCGTCAATTTCGAGCGGGCGAAAGTCATCGGCGGGTGCTCCTCTCACAATGGCTGCGCGGCGATCTGGGGCAGCCGGGTTGACTATGACGGTTGGGCAGAGATGGGGCTCGCCGGCTGGTCGTCCGCGGAGCTGCTTCCGATCTTCGCTCGCGCCGCCGAGCGGCTTCGCGTTCGCCGCTATGCGCCGCACGAGGTTACGCCATTTCAGCAAGCATGTCTGGACGCCGCGCCAGGCGCTGGAATCCCCCTTACCGACGATCTCAATGATTTCGATGAAGACGAGGGCATGGCAACCAGCCCGGTCAATATCTGGGAGGGCACTCGCTGGAATGCCGCCTTCGCCTATCTCGATCCCGTCAGGCAACGACCGAACCTGACCATCGGCGACTGGTCAACGGCCGATCGCCTCGTTATCGAGCGCGGGGTGGCGAACAGCGTCCATTACATGGGGCCCGACGGACCCGGCGAGATCTCGGCAACGCGGTTCGTCGTCGCGGGTGGAGCGTATGGCTCGCCGGCGATCCTTCTGCGATCCGGGGTCGGAGAACCGGACGAGTTGCGCGCGGTTGGCATCGAGCCGGCAATCCCACTGCCAGGAGTGGGCCGCAACCTTCACGATCACCCTTCGGTCCGGCTGAGATTTTCGGGTACGCCGCAGCTGGAGGCGGCGATGACGGCGTTCTCACGGGAGCGCTGGATGCCGGAGGAGCAGACGATCGCCAAGTTCCGCTCTCGTCTCTATCCGGCATCGAAGCCCGGATTCGATCTCCATCTCTACCCCGTCGGCGGACCCGACGGTGAGAGTGAAACCGGCTGGCACTGGTCGTTTCCGGTGGCGTGCATGACGCCCCGATCGCGTGGAGCGGTGACGCTGTGGTCAGCAGACCCCGGACGTGAGCCGAGGATCGAGCATCGCTATCTCTCCGATCCGGAAGGACACGATCGAGCGGTACTGCGAGAAGGCCTCCGCACGGCGCGGAGGCTCGCCGCTCAACCTGCGTTGCGCGATCTCCTCGGCACGGAACTGAACCCGGGGTCGCCGATCCAGGACGATGCGGCACTGGACGAGTGGATCGAGGGCGCCATCGAGCACTACTACCACCCGGTTGGCACCTGTGCGATGGGGCCAGATGAAGACTCGACGGCTGTCACCGACACGCGTGGTCGTGTCCACGGGCTGGAGAATGTATTCGTCGCCGACTGCTCGATCATGCCGGTGATCCCGCGGGCAAACACCAATCTCCCGGCCGTCATAGTCGGCGAACGGATCGCGGGTTGGCTTCTCGGCGTGGAGTGAGGGACGGCAATCGGCGGAGACCGCGAATCAGCCGGATTTATGGTTGATTCTGGAGAATCGTGGTGGATAGCATCGGGTTCGGAGTGATCGGGCTGGGGCGGATCGGCGGGTTCCATGCCAACTCGCTGCACCACGCCATCAGCGGCGCTCACCTTGTGGCGGCGGCTGTCGACGCGGAGCACCTGCGCGCCCTGATGGAGTCCGGTGACGCGCCGTGTGCCCTCGAGCCTGACGTCGAGGCGCTCCTGGCGCGGAACGACATCGAAGCGATCCTCGTCGCATCGCCGGCTGTCGCCCATGACGAGCACATCGCGCTGGCCGCGAGGGCGGGGAAACCGATCTTCTCAGAAAAGCCGCTCGCCGATTCAGTCTCCAAAGCAGAAGCAGCGGCGGAGGCGGTGCGTGCGGCGGGAGTGCCTTTCCAGATCGGGTTTCAGCGGCGATACGACCGGGGCTACGCGCGGGCCAGGGAGCTGATCGCCGCGGGATCGATTGGCGCCGTGGAGATGTTCCGCGGGATGAGCTGTGATCGCCTGGGTCCAATCGATTTTCTGCGCACGAGCGGCGGCATCTTCATGGATCTGGCCAGCCATGATTTCGATGCGGCTCGCTTTCTGACAGGAGAGGAGATCACCGAGGTTTTCGCGGTCGGCACGGTGCTGATCGAGCCAGAGCTCGAGACATTCGATGACGTCGACTACGCCATCGTCTTGCTGCGCTTCGCAAACGGTGCTCTGGGGGTCGTGCAGGAGAGCTGGCGAGCGCCGTACGGCTATGACATTCGCGCCGAAGTCCACGGCAGCAAGGGCAAAGTGGTTACTGAGGTCGACGAAAAGTACCCGGCGGTACTTTACGACGGGCGGGGCAAGGTGTCGGAGCGGCATGACCAGTTCGTCGAGCGATTCAGCGACGCCTATCGGGCGGAGCTGCAAGCGTTCGTCGACGCGCTGCATACAGGCCGCGCGCCGACACCCGGGATCGACGACGCGTTGCAGACCATGCGAGTGTCCTCGGCGGCAGCAAAGAGCCGCCGCGAGGGACGCTGGGTCGTGGTTGGCGATATATGAGCCGTCGTTGCGTTCGGGCGAATCGGTGACCGACGCGGCGTACAATCGTTTCTCGAACGAAATGGCAGGAGCGAGGGAGAGTTGAAATGGTTGCGTCCCCGCCGCGGGTCGAGGCCACCCAGGCAGTAGAAACATACGGAAACTTCATCGCCGGTGAGTGGCGCCCTGCCGCCAGTGGCGAGACGATGGAGAACCGCAACCCGGCGAATAGGGACGAGGTCGTCGGACACTTCGCCTCGTCTGGCCCCGACGACGTCGATGCAGCGATTGGCGCGGCGGAGGAGGCATATCGCAGCTGGAGATTCAGTTCGCCGGTGACGCGAGCGAATATCCTCCACAAAGCCGCCAATATCCTCGAATCCCGCATCCCGGAGGTTGGGCGCGAGCTGACCCGAGAAGAGGGCAAGACGCTCAAGGAGGGTATTGGCGAAACCACCCGAGCCGTCCAGATCCTGCGCTACTTTGCTGGCGAAGCGCAACAACCGAGCGGCGAGCACTACCCTTCGATGAATCCGCACACGCTGCTCTACACCACCCGGGAGCCCCTCGGGGTCGTCGCAGTGGTCACGCCGTGGAACTTCCCGATCGCGATTCCGGCCTGGAAGATCGCTCCCGCGCTGGCCTTCGGCAACACGGTCGTCTTCAAACCGGCCAGCCTGACGCCCCTGACCGCGGTGCGTCTGGTAGAAGCGCTCGACAAAGCGGGGCTGCCAGCGGGAGTCCTGAACCTGGTGACCGGGTCCGCGGCGAAGGTCGGCGATCCATTGGTGCAAGATCCACGAGTGGTCGCCATCACCTTTACGGGTTCAAACGAGACGGGTGCCGAATTGCGGCGTTCCGCGGCCGAGCGCGGCGCGAAGCTCCAACTCGAGCTGGGCGGAAAGAACCCGGCGATCGTGCTGGCCGACGCCGATCTCGAGCACGCGCTCGGGCACGTCGTGGCCGGCGCAATGATGAGCACGGGGCAGAAATGCACCGCGACATCACGCGCGATCGTCGATCGCCGCATCATCGGCCGCTTTACCGAAATGCTGGCAGAGCGGATCGGTGGTCTGAAAGTCGGTGACCCGCTCGAAGCGGAGACGCAGATCGGACCACTGATCGACGACCGTGCAGCGGAGCGCCTTGCCGGTGAAGTCGACTCCGCAAAGCAAACAGGCGCGGAGTTGCTCGTCGGTGGCGAGCGGCTAGGGAGCGGATTGGAGCGCGGCGCGTTCTTAGCACCAACCCTGTTCGCCGGTGTCGATCCGAAGTCCCGGCTCGGCCAGGACGAGCTCTTTGGGCCAGTGCTGGGGGTCATCCCGGTCGATAGCATGGAAGAGGCGATGGCAGTCGCCAACCAGGTGAAATTTGGGCTGTCGGCCTCGATCTTCACCCGTGATCTTGGTCGGGCGTTGACGTTTGCCCGCGAGATCGAGGCTGGCGTCGTGCACGTGAACAGCGAAACTGCGGGAGCGGAGCCCCAGGTACCGTTCGGTGGCATGAAGGGATCGTCGTCGTATTCCCGCGAGCAGGGTAAATCGGCGCGTGAATTCTTCACGCAGGTCAAGACCGTCTACATCGATCCCCCACCTCCGGCATCATAGCAACCGGAGGCAGTTCAGCCGCCGAGGGAGAACAGACTCGAGAATCTGCATTGGGCCATGGGTTATGGAAGGCCCAAGGCAGTTGAAAAAGGAGAGACACGAATCATGAGCAAGCATGCCGAGGCGATTCATGAGGCGCAGTCCCACTGGGAGGGTGGTTTGACCGATGGCAGCGGCCGCATCACCGGCAGCAGCAGCGGCCAGCTCGCGGAAGTCCCCATGACGTGGAATGCGCGAACCGGCGGGGATAGCTCACTGACGTCACCCGAGGAGCTCCTGGCGGCCGCGCACGCCTCCTGCTTTTCGATGGCTCTGGCCTTCGAGCTCCAGGGTCGCAATGCCGCGCCGCGTAGTCTGGACGTTTCCGCTCGCGTTGGGTTCGATCCCAAGGTCGGCGGGGGTTACGAGGTCAGCTTCTCCGAGCTGAGCGTCAGGGGTGACGTGCCGGGGATCAGCGCCGAAGACTTCCGCGAGGCGGTGAGTATGGCATCCGAGGGGTGCCCGATCTCGCAGGCATTGAAGGGGAACGTGCAGATCTCGGCCGAGGGCGAGCTGGTCTAAGGCCGAACCGGGTGATGGGTGTCGGGTGGTGGGTAATGGGTCATGGGTAGCAGGAAGAACGATGCCCGTCACCCTGCTACCAACCACCGTAAGCGCAGCGAACAATCACCCCATCACCCATCACCACGAGCGGAGCGAGTAATCACCCGATCACCCCTGGGGACGGCTGACAGTGGGGGCAGTACGACGTGCCGCGTCCGCTGACGACCGTTCGCACCAGTGGCGTGCCGCAACGTGCACATGGGCCCTTATCGCCGCGGCCGTAGACCAGCAGGCGGCCGCCATAGCCACCGCGATTGCCTTCGGCATCCTCGAAGCTCGAGAAGGTCGTGCCTCGGCCGTCGATGGCGGCACGTAGCACACCGCGGACGGCTCGGTGCAGGCGGCGGACCTCTTCAGGCGCGAGGGTGTTCGCCCGTCGCTCCGGGTGGATTCCGGCGCGGAACAGTGACTCGTCGACGTAGATATTGCCCAGACCACCGATCAGTCCCTGGTCGAGGAGCACGGACTTGATCTTGCCGGGTCGGCGTCGCAGACGCTCTTCGAGCCAGGCCGCCGTGAACTCCCGCTCCAACGGCTCACGGCCCAACCGTTGTTCGAGAAGGTCGAGATCGTCGCCATGCACATGGGTGACGCGACCGAACTTGCGTTGATCGGAGAAACGAAGATCGAGGCCATTGGTGAACTCGATCGCCAGGTGTTCAAAGCGGAGAGGCGGCTCCTCTCTTGGGACCACGCTCA
>DASUQU010000200.1:0-3241 GCA_036280495.1 Thermomicrobiales bacterium
TCGTACACGAGCAGCGCCACCGCTGAGGCGAGCTCCGAGTAGGTGTAATGGGGATCGATATCCTCCGTGCCTGAAGTCCACAAGACGGTCAACGTGCCGCTCGACTCTTCTTGCAGTGCGCTAGAAGTCAGCGGCATTGACACCCGTTCTGCCGGCGCGGCCGCTACGCCCTTTGGCGCGGCCTCGATAAGGGAGAGGATCACCGGCGAGGCGAGGCCGAGGCGCAATCCGGTTTCGAGCAGCTGCCGGCGACTCAAACGACCAGCGCGAGCGAGCGAGAACAGGCGGTTTACACAAGCGTCTTCCATGTTGAAACCTCCATGATGACTGCCAGTTCGGTGGTCTCCAGACCGTGAATGATTCGCGCCCGGAAGTGATATGACCCGTTGCGACTTGAACGACCACAACGCGCTGCCGGAAACGTGACTCTACCACTGCCGATGGCGAATATGAAGTTCATGCTATTCCGCGATTGCCGCCAGCCGCAAGATGCCGCCGGAGCTCCATGTACGAAGCGGAGTGTCGATCATCGTTTCCGACGCGCCGGCAACACCATTGTTCCGCATCATGCCGAGTTCAAATTGAGCGGAGTGCGTTAGACCGCTTCGAACCCGCGCGTCAGCTCCCAATCGGTGACTGTCGCGAGTGTCGCCGCCCACTCGGCCCGAGCGTGAGCGATGAAGTGGGCGACCACCTCTGCTCCAAATGACCTACTGACGAACTGGGAGCTCTCGAGGGCCGCTAAAGCTTCACCCAGGGACGCGGGGGGCCGAGACAGCTCAGGGCGAGCATCGGCGTCACCCTCGACAGGCGGTCCGGGATCGCGCTGAGATGCGATGCCTTCTAGCCCAGCGGCGATCAGTGCTGCCTCCGCGAGATACGGGTTGGCGTCGGCTCCCGGAAAACGATGCTCAACCCTGAGTGACTCGCCTCGACCGACGACCCGAATAGCAACCGACCGGTTGTCCTGACCCCACGCCGTGACACCGCCTGCGGCGAATCCGGGTGCGTGTCGCTTGTAGGAATTAGCGAAGGGAGCGAAGAAGAACGCGGTGGCAGCCAGGTGTTCGAGAAGGCCGCCGACGGTGTGCCGTCCGGTGGGCGACAGCGATCCGGATCCCGGCTCGACCGGGAAGACAGGCTGACCGTTGGCACAGAGTGAGAAGTGGAGATGGCAGGAGGATCCGAGGTCGTCGACAACAGGTCTTGCCATGAACGTCACGGTCATCCCCGCCTGCCGCGCAAGTTCTTTGACGCATGCCTTGTAAACAAGGTGGTGATCAGCCGCTTCAAGTGGGTCGCCGTGTTCGAAGTTCACCTCCCACTGGCCGCGCCCGGCTTCAGTCTGCGCGGAGCCGACTGGGATTCCGGCCGCTTCCATCGCCTCGCAGACGGCGGTCAAAAACGGTTGCTGTGCTATGGCGGCGACCGTGCCATAGGTCGAACGCGCTGGAGTCGTCGGTTCCAGCGCACGGAAGCCTAGTCGGCGTGCCTCGCGCGGGTCATTTTCGAAGAGATAGAACTCGAGCTCTGTCGCTAGACGAACTTGGAAACCCATTTTTCTTGCCGCCTCGACCTGGCCTCTGAGCACCGCCCGCGGTGCAAACGGAACCTCCGCCCCACTCTCGTCAACCAGATCGGCGAGACAGATCGCGGTGGCTGGAACGCCTGGGTATGGTCTTAGCGTACTGAGATCGGGAAGGAGGCGGACGTCGTGGTATCCGGTCTTCGCGCCTGAGTACGGGCTGTCCGTCAGAGGAATACCGGCGAGGTCGTAAACGAGGATGTATGAGGAAACCTCGACGCCGGCCAAAGGTTCCTCCAGAAACCGGCGCAGAGGGAGTTGGCGGCCAACGGGCCGACCCTGGGTGTCGGGAGTCGCGACCACGACCGTCTGATACCCGGCTCGTTCGAGGTCGTCGACGACGAGCATGAACTGGCCTTTCTTGCTACTCGCGGCACTCCATTGCCGCGGCAGGGGCTATATCGAATCCGCGTGGTAGCTTGCTAAGAACTAGGCGCGTGCCTCCCGCAAATCGGCTTTGGCGACCTCGCCGATGACCTGGATCCCCGGTTCAATCAAATCGTCTTCAACGAACGAGAACGAGAGCCGCAATTGGTTGGCGCCAGCATGTTCGGCGAAGCAGGACGGCCCCGGTAGGTACTCCACGCCCCGCTCCTGAACTTGAGGAAGCATCCGTCTGGTATCGATCTCGGACGGGAGCGTCAGCCAGATGAAGAATCCGCCATCCGGTACCGTCCATGTCGAGCCAGGCGGCATGTGCCGCTCAAGCGCCGCGAGCATCAGGTCCCGCCGCCGCTGATAGACGTCACGCAGCCGCTCGACGTGCGGAAGGAGCCTCTCCGGCAACCAGTCCGCGGCCACGTGCGCGCCGAAAACGTTCGTGCCGCCGTCGACCTTCAACGCCGAGATGCGCCGAATCAGTTCGGGCGCACCGACGAGCCAACCGAGCCGCATGCCAGGACCCATGGTCTTCGAGAGGGTCCCCATGTACACCACAGTGCCACCGTCGTCGAGCGAATAGATGGTAGGAAGGGTCTCGCCGTCGTATCTCAGATCGAAGTAGGCGTCGTCCTCGATCACCAGCGTGCTGGCGGCGCGAGCGAGCGCGAGAAGATCCTCGCGCCGGCGCAGGGACATCGTGGCGCCAGTTGGATTCTGGAAGTTGGCGTTTGCGTAGATGAACTTCGGAATCGTGCCCTGGGCGCGTAGTCGTCGTAGCTCGCGATCGAGTGCCGCCACGTCGATGCCCTCTTCATCGACCGGGATCGAAACGATGTCGGCGCCGACATTGCGAAACGCCTGCACGGCGCCGATCCAGGTCGGCATCTCGCTGACGATCGTGTCCCCCCAGTCGACGAGCGTGTCGAGAAGCAAGTCGATGGCCTGAGAGCCTCCGGCGGTGATGAGCACGTTTTCGCGTCGCGCCCGAATCCCCTGGTCGCGCGCCAGCTTCGCGAGCAGGGCATCGATGAGCCCCGAATAGCCGGCGTTATCGCCATATTGCAGCGCGGCGTGGCCACGCTCGCCGAGCACGCGAGTTGTCACAGCCGCAACTTCATCGGCTGGCAATGACGCCGGGTCGGGGAAGCCGAAGATGAATGAGATGCGCTGTCCGACGCCGTCCATACCCTGCAGGAGCGGTTCGGTACCGACCTGTCGCGCGCGACGCGACAACAAGGCGTCGACGTCAGCGTGCCGCGAATCCTTGGTTTGTAC
>DASUQU010000201.1:0-2785 GCA_036280495.1 Thermomicrobiales bacterium
GTCACCTCCGCTGGACTGGTCACTCCGCAGAGCATCAAGTCGAGTGCCAATTCGGCGCGGAGCAGCTCCAGGATGTGCCGCACTCCGCTCTCGCCACCCGCGGCCAGACCCCAGTAGACCGGCCGGCCGATGAGGACCGCCCGCGCACCGAGGGCCAGCGCCTTCAGCACATCGGTGCCGCGACGGATGCCACCGTCGAGTAGGATCTCGCCCCGCCCGGCGACCGCCTCGACGACCGCCGGTAGGGCGTCCAGAGAGGCGACCGCGCTGTCGAGCTGGCGGCCGCCGTGGTTGGAGACGATCACCGCCCGTGCGCCGTGGTCGAAGGCGCGCGCGGCGTCTTCCGGGTGGAGGATCCCCTTCGGAATCACGGGCAGGGGCGAGAGTGAAGCCAGCCAGTCGAGATCATCCCAGGTCAAGGCTGGCTCCCAGACGGCGCCGATATACGTCGCCAGTCCCGAACCGCCTTCCGTGGCCGGGATGAGCATGTGCTTGGGTGTCTGCAAGTTAGCCATGACGAGCCCGTCCGGCAGCGAGAACCGGTTCCGTTCGTCCGCTTCTCGCCGTCCGAGCAAGGGAACGTCGACGGTCACGACCAGTGCCGAGGCGCCCGCCGCCGCGGCCCGCTCAACCAGGTCGCGGGAGATGCCGCGGTCGCTGAAGAGATAGAGCTGGAACCACCACGGCGCGCCCTCCCGGCTGATGATGTCCATCGGCACCGTGGAGGCAGTGCTCATGGTGTAGATCGTGCCGGCGCCGTGCGCGCCACGGATCGTCGCCAGCTCGCCATCGTCGTGCGCCAGGCGATGCAGGCCGGAGGGTGCGATCAACACCGGGAGGGCGACGTCCTGGCCCAACACCGTCGTCGCCGTGGAGGCCTCGCGAAGACCCCGCATCACGCGGGGCAACAACCGCCAGCGGTCGAACGCGGCCCGGTTCGCCCGGAGCGTGACCTCGTCGCAGGAGCCGCCGCTGACATAGCCGAGCGCCATCGGGGAGAGGAGGTCGCGGGCGGCCGCCTCATACTCGTGCAGGTTGAGCGGCAGGTCGGTTGTCTCCTCGATCGTGGCCATCGTTGTCTCCGGGTGCCATCGGTACGGAGTGGGGGCGAACGATGAAGCGACGGCGATTCCCACGCTAGTGTATCCGGCGGGCAGCCGGCGTCCTTTACCCCTATTCCTGCCGGGTGTCATCTTATCGCGGCTGATATCACGACCACGCGCCGCTCGCCTTCCGGCCGATACTTACCTGATGGTTCCGCTGAGTGGCGCGCTCGAGAGACATATCGGGAGGCAACGAGCAACGTGACGGATCGTGCGAAACGGGCATTGCTGGTCGCGGGCGGCTGGGAAGGACATCAGCCCCACGAATGCGCGGCGCTCTTCGCGGGTCTCCTGCGGGATGATGGCTTCGAGGTCACCCTCAGCCAGACGCTCGACGTCTACCTCGATGCCGACCTGCTGCGGGAGACCGACCTCATCGTGCCCATCTGGACGCAGAGCGAGATCAGCAAGGAGCAGTTGCGCGGATTGCTCGACACCATTGCCAGTGGTACCGGTGTGGCCGGATGGCACGGCGGCATGGCCGACTCCTTCCGCAACAGCACCGAGTACCAGTTCATGGTCGGCGGGCAGTGGGTCGCCCACCCCGGCAATATCATCGACTACACGGTCCAGATCACCAATCGTGATGACCCGATCACAGCCGGGCTCGACGATTTCGCCATGCACTCCGAGCAGTACTACCTGCACGTCGACCCCTCGAACGAGGTCCTGGCCACGACCACCTTCGGCGGCGAGTACGCGCCCTGGATCGAGGGTTGCGTCATGCCCGTGGTCTGGAAGCGGAAATGGGGTGAGGGCCGAGTCTTCTACTGCTCGCTCGGCCACGTCGTCGCCGATTTCGACGTGCCCGAAGCGCAGGAGTTGGTCCGCCGGGGGATGCACTGGGCCGCTCGCGGTTGAGCGGGCCGGTTCGGGTCGGGCTGGTCGGCTGCGGCTATATCAGCGACCGCTATTTACGCAATGCGGCCCTCTTTCCCGAGTTCGAGTTTGCTGCCTGCACGGATGCGGTGCCGGAGCGAGCGGCGGAGCGGGCTGCGACGTACGGTGTGCCGGCCGTTGGCACCGTCGCCGAACTGCTCGCCGACTCAGCGATCGAGGTCGTGCTCAATCTGACGACTCCGGACGCCCACGCCCCGGTCGCGCAAGCGGCGCTCGATGCCGGCAAGAGTGTCTTTAACGAGAAGCCCCTCGCTATTGCGCTGAAGGACGGGAAGCGGCTGGTCGAGACGGCTCGAACGCGAGATCTGCGACTCGGCGCGGCGCCGGACACCTTCCTCGGCGGCGGATTACAGACATGCCGCCAGCTCATCGACGAGGGCGCTATTGGCGAGCCGGTGGCGGCGACAGCGTCCATGCTCATCCGCGGTCACGAGCGCTGGCATCCGGAGCCCGATTTCTACTATCAAGCGGGTGGCGGTCCCCTCTTCGACATGGGGCCGTACTACCTGACCGCGCTCATCTCGCATCTCGGCCCGGTGCGGCGAGTGACCGGCTCCACGCGGGTGACCTTTCCTGAACGGACGATCCGCAGCGAGCCACGGGCCGGAGAGCGCATAGCGGTCGAGGTCCCCACGCACCTAGCGGCGGTGCTCGATTTCGCGAGTGGCCCCATCGCAACTCTGGTCACGAGCTTTGACGTCTGGGCTTCAAAGGCGCCCAAGCTCGAGATCTACGGCTCGGAGGGAAGTCTCAGTCTGCCCGATCCCAACACCTTCGCCGGA
>DASUQU010000202.1:0-3077 GCA_036280495.1 Thermomicrobiales bacterium
GATGACCCGTGGTGGCCGGCTCGATCTCGTCTGGCAGGGGATCGAAGCGGCGGACGCCGCCGGTCTGCGGCCGATCAAGCTCAATACCGTCGTCGTCAAGGACCAGAATGACTTCGAAGTCGGAGACATGGCGGCGCTCACCCTGGACCGTCCATGGCAGGTGCGGTTTCTGGAGATCATGCCGCTCGAGGGCGTCGGCGATGTCCACGACGAAGCGCTGGTCAGCTCGGAAGAGACGCAGGCGAGACTGGAGGCCCGCTTCGGACGGCTAGAACCGGTTGAAACCGACGCCGCTGATCCGGCCCGTCTCTGGAAGATCCCGGGAGCGGCGGGAACGATCGGGTTCATCTCTCCGGTGTCTGAGCCGTTCTGCGCCGCATGCAACCGCGTGCGGTTGACCGCGGACGGCAAACTGCGGCTTTGTCTGCTACGTCCGGACGAGGGAGACCTGCGAGATGTGATGCGCGCCGGAGCCGATGACGAAACCCTGGAGCGGGCAATCCGCGCCGCGATCTGGCGAAAGCCGTGGGGACACGGTCTGGCGGAAGGCGAGAGAGAGACCGTGCGCGGTATGTCTCAGATCGGCGGCTGAGCGAAGTAATCAGGACAGAAAGAGCAGCGGCGAGCATTTGCTCGCCGCTCTTGATGATCGCCGGCTAGAAGAGAGCGCTCAGTCGAGCAGATCTGGTACGTTGGCGTCGGTCGACACGCCACCGGTGATCTCCAGATCCGTGACCCCGACGACATCGCTGGCATCGACCGTTTGATCTTCGTCGAGCACAAGAAAGACGTCGACCGCAACGGTCTCCGTTGGACGAAGGGCGAGAGTGTCACTTGGCTCGAGCGATCCCAAACTGCCGTCGATGCTCGACTCGATGAAGAGAGCCGGGTCGCTGCCCACGTTTTCCGGCAGCTCGCTACCCAACTCGTAGGCGCCGGGCGGCAAGTCAGTGAACTCGACGCGGCCCGAATTGTCGCCGGACACCCCCGTGACGGCCTCGAAAGCGGCGTCGTGGATACTTCCCGTGCCGCTCAGCGAAAGTGGGACACCGCCAGCGAGCGCCTGACACTCGGTTGCCCACTCGTCGCGGTTGGCGCCGGCGTCAGTTCCCGCCGGGCATCCAAAAACGTTGACGTGAACGCGGCCGGTGGTTCCGGCAAACTCTGGTGCGAGACCGACCGAGACATCGATGCCAAAGGCATCGAGCCGGTCGTCGTCGGGGATGGTCGTAGCGACGAGTTGGCCCTGATAGCGCGGCGCCGCGAGATCCGAACCCGGCCCCGGCAGTAGCACGCTGTACTCGCCCGAGCGGAGTCCTTCAAAGGACACGGCGGCGCTGCCCGGATCGAGACAGCGGGAGAGGAGTGGCGGTTTGGTCAAGTCGGGATCGGTGCTGGGAAAGAGGGCAAGACACAGCTGCTCCCCTTCGACCAGACCATCGTCCGGAAAGAGGACGTTGACCCCAAGAGAATGCGCTGTCGTAGTCTCGGATTCCTGCGCGGTAACCCCAACCGGCAGCCAGAGCCCAGTCAGCAACGCGGCGACAATCGCCACAACGGACGACCATCGACCGGCGCATGTGACTAGCTGGCTAGCAGTACAGTCGTTGACGCGCATGACCTCTCCCGGCCCTGCGGGGTTCCCGTAGCGAGTATAGACGAAGGCGGGCAAAACAACCCATTCCCTGGGCCTCTCTCGGGTCCTAATATGTGCAACGCGCGAACGATCTCGGATGTTTCTGGGAGTCACAGAATGGAACACCGTCCGGAATGAGTGAATCAGGTCAAGATCTGTCAACTCCGCTACGCACTGTCGTCGTCGCCATGAGCGCCCCGAAGGGGGTCCTTTCCCAATTCCGAGCCGAATTTCCGGAGATCCGGTTCATCGTGCCGAGCGATGGCAACGGAGACGATGGCGACTCAGAACCTGGCGATGGTTCGCCAACGGAAGATGATGTCAAAGATGCGGATGCGATCATCGGCTGGGAGCTGCCGGCCGACCTGCTCGCGGCCGCCACTCGCCTCCGTTGGATGCACGCCGGGGGCGCCGGTGTCGAGCGCTATGAATTAGCGCAGTTCGCGGCGCGTGGAGTGATGCTCACCAACTCGAGCGGCGTCTCCGCGCCAAACATGGCGGAACACGTCCTCGGCATGATGATCGCGCTGACGCGTCGCTTCCCGCGATTGATCGTGGCGCAGACCCGCCGGCAATGGCGAGACGAGGCAACGCATCGTGAGGTGGGTGAGCTCCTGGGCCAAACCCTGCTTGTCGCCGGTACCGGTGACATCGGATGCGCCGTGGCGCAGCGAGCCGCGGCGTTCGGAATGCGCGTCCACGGGCTGAGGCGACGCGCGGACGCGTCACCTCCCGCGGGATTCGACCGGGTGTTTGCGATCGCGGACCTGCACGCGGCGCTGGCGGATGCGGATCATGTCGTCGTTACCCTCCCGGATACACCGAGCTCCCGCGGTCTGTTCGATGCGGCGGCGTTTGCCGCGATGAAGCCGGGGGCCGCTATCTACAATGTCGGACGGGGACCCGTGATCGACACCGCGGCGCTGATCTCGGCGTTGGAATCGGGGCACCTTGCTGGCGCCGGTCTCGACGTCACCGACCCGGAGCCGCTGCCTGCGGACTCTCCTCTCTGGGAGATGGAGAACGTGCTGATCACCGCCCACACCTCGGGTGCCACGCCGCGATATTGGGAGCGACAGGCCGATCTCATCACCGACAACATCCGGCGCATCCAGCGCGGCGACGCTCCACGCAACCTCGTCGATCTCGAGGCTGGTTACTGAGCGGGGCGCTCCAATGCGAGGGGCGAACATATTGCGGGGCTTGACGGGCCGCCGATCATCCGGCACTATCGATCAACCGCATCGCCCCCTCCGGGCAGCCCGCTTCTCGCGCCTGAGCGGTCATCCGGCTCCCACCCCATGCCAGGCGCGGGGGAGGCGAGATCATGCGCAACTCAACCGTGGCCACGATGTCCGACCACGCCAGTCGCCGTCTCGCGCAGCGCAATCTCACGACCGACGACGTGCACTACGTTTACACGCATGGCCGCTTGCATCAC
>DASUQU010000203.1:0-9688 GCA_036280495.1 Thermomicrobiales bacterium
GATCGCGGTCCAGAGCATGGTTGTGGCACACCGGAGTGTGCCCCCGGTTGCGAGTGCGAGCGGTATCTGGAGGTCTGGAACAACGTCTTCATGGAGTTCGTCCAGCACCCGGACGGCACGCGCACGCCGCTGCCGCGGCAGCACGTCGATACCGGCATGGGGTTGGAGCGGCTGGTCATGGTCATGCAACAGGTGGAGTCGGTCTACGACACCGACCTCTACCAGGCGATCATCCAGCATGTGGCCGGTCTGGCGGGCGTCACGTATGGGGGAGATCCGGATACCGACCGGGCTCTGCGTGTCATCGCCGACCATGCACGGGGCGGCACATTCCTGATCGCGGACGGGGTGCTACCCGGGAACGAAGGCCGGTCCTACGTCCTGCGCCGCATCCTGCGCCGCGCAATCCGGGCTGGCCGCAAACTTGGGCTGGAAGAGCCGTTCCTGGCCTCGGTCGCGGGGGTGGTGATCGACCAATTCGCGCATCATCACCGCGAGCTCTCCGACCGCCGTGTCCAGATCGAGAGGGTTCTGACACACGAAGAGGAGAGCTTCGGACGAACCTTGAGCGCGGGCATGGCTCGCTTCCAGACGCTGGTCGAAGTTCTGGCGCGGGAAGCCGCGGCGCAAGGAGAGACCGTCGCGCAGACCTTGCCGGGCCGCGAAGTCTTCCGACTTTACGACACGTACGGGTTCCCGTTCGACCTGACCGTCGAGCTGGCTCGCGAGCAAGGTCTCGAGGTCGACCAGCTCGGATTCGAGGAGGCGCTGGCGGCGCAACGTGAGATCAGCCGGGGTGGCGCCGGCGACGCCTTCCGTGATCGGGCACGGTCACGCGCGGAGGTCTACGTCGATCTGGCGCAGGGGTCAACCGAGTTTCTCGGTTATGAGGCGACGGCTGCCGACGCGCGGATCCTCGGACTCGTCGGCGCGGACGGACCGGTCGAGGAGGTGGAAGCGGGTGACGCGGTCGAGGTGATTCTGGATCGCACCCCGTTTTACGGTGAGTCGGGCGGGCAGATCGGGGACACCGGCTGGATCCGCACTGACACCGGGCTGATCAACATCGACGATACCTTAAAGCCGACTCCGGAGGTCTACATTCACCGGGGCATCGTGGCCGAGGGGTTCGCGCGATCAGGCGAGCCGGCGCGGGCCGAGATCGACGCGGAACGACGGGCGGCGATCCGCCGCAATCACACGGCGACCCATCTCCTGCACCGCGCCTTGCGGACTGTGCTCGGTGAAGAGTCGCGGCAGGCGGGGTCGTTGGTGGCCCCTGACCGGCTCCGGTTCGATTTCACCTCGCTCGAAGGGGTGAATGCCGACCAACTCCAGCGAATCGTCGCGATCGTCAATCACGAGATCGCCCGCAACGTGCCCGTGACGACCGAGATCAAGCCATACCAGGATGCCGTCGAAAATGGCGCTATGGCGCTCTTCGGTGAGAAGTATGGCGACGTCGTGCGAGTCGTCGTGATTTCCGGGTTCTCACAGGAGCTGTGCGGCGGTACGCACGTCGGGGCCACCGGTGACATCGGACCGTTCCTCATTGTCTCCGAGGGGAGCGTGGCGGCTGGCGTGCGACGCATCGAAGCCGTCACCGGCGATGCCGCCGTTGAACGCATACTGACCCAGCAACGGCTTCTGGAGGAGAGCGCTCGCGCGCTGCGCGTGACATGGTCGGAGGTTCCGGACCAACTCGACGTGCTGCAAGAGCGAATCCGTGGTCTGGAGCGGGAGACCGAGCGCTTGCGTGGCCAGCTGGCGGCGGCTCGTGCCGGCGATCTCCTGGAGCGGGTGGTCGACGTCAACGGGCGTCGGGTGCTCGCGGCACGCGCGGACGTCGACGGCAAGGACGCTCTACGCCAGATGGGAGACCGGTTGCGCGATCGCATGGGCTCCGGCGTGGTCGTGCTGGGAGCGGTCATCGACGGCCGACCGAGCTTGCTCGCCATGGTTACCCCCGATCTGGTGGCCCAGGGGGTCAAAGCCGGCGACATCGTGCGCGAGACCGCCGCTCTCGTCGAAGGTCGCGGCGGTGGTCGGGCGGAGCTTGCGGAGGCGGGCGGGACGGATCCCGCGAAGCTCGACGCGGCGCTGGCGGCGGTGGCCGGCATCGTCGAGCGGGGCGCGTCAACGTAAGTGGGGCGGCCGGGGAGTGACCCAGGGCGGCGATGACGGAGCTCAACCCGACCGTCGTGGTCACGTCCGATGCAACGTTACCTGACATCGTCGCCCAGCTGCGCGAGGCCGCACATGGTGGGCGCACGGTCGACCTGGTCATCCCGATCGACAGTGCGCTGCTCTTGACCGCGCGCGAGTTCCGTACTCTCAGGGATGCCATCGACCAAGATCGCATCGCGGTGCGGATGCGCACCGCCGATCCCCTGCGGCTCCAACTCGCCGAGCGCATGGGAATTCCCGCGCGGCCAATGCCGCGGCCAAGACTCGTGGCCGCTCCCGCGCCGGTGGCTGTGGAGCCGCCTGAGATCGTTACGGAACCGCCGGCTGTAAGCGACGAGGACTGGCCCGGCGAGACGGCCAGCGCGGCACCTGTTGTTCGCCCCTCTCCAGAATCGCACTGGCCGAGCCAGAACGGCGCGAGCAACGAGAGCGTGGGGACAGAACCCAGCGATGAGCCAATTCCGGAAACGGACCGCGAACCGGTATCGGAGAACCCGCCACGGCGCTGGTTGCCGGTCGCAGCGGTTCTGGTCGCGCTGGTCGTCGCTGCGCTGCTGGGCATCCGGTTCGTTTTGCCGCAATCGGTCGTGACGATCGTTCCCAGGACGGCGGCGGTAGCGGGCGCCGTCGTGTTCGACGTGACGAGCGATGGGCAACCGATCGACGAGCAGGCGGCATTCGCGCTCGCGCCACAGGAGCGCCAGATCGAGGTGATCTGGGAAGGCTCGGCACCCGTCACCGGGGTGCGGGTCGAGCCGGACGGAACGGCGAGCAGCGCGATCGAACTACGGAACGCATCGGCAGAACCGCTCACCGTCGACGCCGGTACGACCGTCGCGACCGAAACAGGCGTCGAATTCGCCTTTGCCGAGGCGGTCACGGTTCCCGCCGCAGATCCCGCCACGGGGCGTCCAGGAGCGGCGACGGGAACCGTGCAGGCGGTGCAGCCAGGATCGGGCGGAAATGTCGGTACAGGTGAGATCGGCGGCCGCCTACCGAACGGGGTCTACTACAGCAACCGCATGGAGCCGGCCGCGGGCGGAACTGACAAGGAGTTCCCCGTGGTCGCCCAGGAAGACCTCGATGCGCTCCATACGGCCGCGGCCAGCGCCGCGCCCGAACTTGCCGCCGAGGTCCTGGCGCGGGATCAGCCAGGTGAAGAACTCCTCCTTTCCTCGGCAACTATTTCGCGGCAGGACGATGCGTTCGACCATAAGGCCGGTGAAGATGCCGAGGAGATCTCACTGCGATCGACGCTGACTGTCGACGTCCTCAGCTTTGACGGGGCAGCCGCCAGGGCGGAGTACGAGCGGATACTCGCCGGCCGTCTCAATGGGGACGCGCCGGAGGGGTTCGTGGTGGCACCGGAGGAGATTGTTTTCGAGGGGCCGACCGAAACCGAGGAGAGCGATCGCGGTGTGCGGCTCGAGGTGAAGGCGAGGGCCAATGCAATCGCCGAGCTCGATGACGGGGAGCGCGCGGCGCTGGCGGCCGAGCTGGCGGGAGCGAGTGCGGAGGATGCCGCGGCCATCCTCGCGCGGCGGCCGGAGATCGCTGATTTCAGCGTCGGCTACCATCCCGCCTGGCTGCCCGATGAAATGCCGAACAACGCGGGGCGAATTCAGTTCGAGATCGCCAAGTGAGTCAAGGGACAGGTCGGGCCATGGGTCTCGATGTCGGGGAGCGCCGAGTTGGTGTGGCGCTTGGTGATGAGCTGGGGATGATCTCCTCGCCACTGACATTCGTGCAACGACGAGATGGCGATCTGGCAGAGCTACGAGATCTGGCGAAGGCCAAGGGGGTCGACCGGTTTGTCATTGGGCTGCCGACAGGACTTTCCGGCCGAGAGGGTCCGCAGGCCACGGCCGTGCGTCAGTTTGCGGAGGCGCTCGGCGCCGCAGTAGAACCGGAAATCCGGGTCGTTCTCTGGGATGAACGACTGACGACCGCCGTCGCGGAACGAACCCTGCAGGAGAGCGGAGCGTGGCGCCGGCGGCGGAAGGGAGACGTCGATGCCGTAGCCGCCGCGGTGATCTTGCAGGGGTATCTCGACGCATGCCGGGCACGGGCGTTGCGAGGAGATGAACAAGATACTGTCGATGCGCGGTAGTATGTGCGTCCCGAGGGAACCATCGCCGGCGATGCCGGCGATGAGACTCGCGGCGCGTGCGGTCGGCAGAAGATGCTGGAAGAAACCGATTCAGCGACGAATCTCGGTTCCCGCCAGTTGTGAGAGGCGCGGGGCGAATGAAGAAGCTGGTCATTGCGGTGATCCAGAATGAGGTTGCGGACGCGGTCGTTGATGCGTTGCTCGAGGCGGATTTTCGGACGACCCGGCTCGCCAGCACCGGTGGATTCCTGCGGCGAGGCAACACCACCCTCATGATCGGTGCGGACGAGAGTCAAGTGGATTACGTGCTCGATCTGATCCGTCAAACGGCCCGGTCGGGGATGGCGCCACCCGATAGCGCCGAAGGGATCCCACCGGCGGCGGCGACCGTATTCGTGCTCGACCTCGAGGAGTATCAGCGCCTCTAGAGTCCGGGTTTGCGATCTGGCGATCAGGGGCAGCGGACGACCGTGCCTCGCTTGTCGGTGTGGTATTCGATCTGCTCGCCTGCAACCTCCACCAGCACCAAATAGCCCGGCGTCACCACCTGGGCGTAGAGCATGTCGGGTTGCGGACAGCCAAGCGAGCTGTCGGGCCAGTCGCGAGATTCCATGGTGATCAATTGAACTGACTCAGGCGACACGCCGAGGTCAGCGGCAATCGCCGCGATCACCGGTGCGGCAGCACCCGTGGCGATTGGCGTCCCTGCCACGGACGGCACTCTGGTTGACTCGGCGGTATCGGCCTCAGACTGCTCCAACGTCAACGGGGGGTCGATTGCCTCGGGGAAGGGGTTCATGTCCAGGAGCGTTGCGATCCAGGACGCCTGCCGGGCCTCGACGCTGTGGATGCCGATCAGCGTCGGCAGGAGCCGTTGCCGGTCGAGCAGTGGAATCACGAACGCATAGGTGGCGACGGCGAGATTCTCCAGTTCGGCGGCCTCATGCAGAGCCTCGGTCAGGTCCGTCACCGCTGGCGCGGCGGGCGCGGGCGTCGTTCCGTCTCCGGGCTGCGGAAGCGCGGCGACGTGCGCTTTCTCAGCTGCAAGGATGCTTTCGATGCCACCGCGAGCGCCCTGGGGAAGACCCGCGGCGGAAAATGCCGCGTCGTCAAACGCGTCGAGGATGGCCGAGTAATAAGCAACCTGGATCTGCTCTTGACCGAGAAGCAAGTCGAGGAGCTGGCGATCGGATTGCAACGCTCGTACGGGAGCCGTTTGCGCGAGAGCGCCGGCGACGAGCGCGGAAGCGCCGACCGCGATCAGACTGCGACGGTTAGGGCTGCGATCGGCGAACATGGGCTGTCCCCTCCCTAAACTGGCGGCCAGGTCAGCATCCAGCCGCCATCTACGAGATACGTCCCGCCGGTGCAGTAGGACGCATGATCAGAGCAGAGGAAGATCACCATAGCCGCGATATCCGCAGGGGTTCCAGCGCGGCGGACCGGAATCTGCGCCTCGGCGTCGGCGCGATAGTTGGCATCCTCCAGCGCACGCTGGTTCATCGGCGTCAGGATCATCCCGGGAGCCACGTCGTTGACCGTAATGCCGTAGGGCGCAAGCTCGAGTGCCATGGCCCGGGTGAGATTACGGACACCGCCCTTGGCTACACAATAGGGACCGTCTTCTGGCACGTTGCAGGCTTCTTCGTGAACCGAGGAGATGTTAACGATGCGTCCACCGTTGCCTGTGGCCAACATTCGCCGCGCTGCCTCTCGCCCACAGAGGAACGCGCCATGCAGATTCGAGCGAAGGACCCGATCCCATTGGTCCCATGACGTCTCATGGAGTGGCTTGGACGATGAGCCATGACCGGCATTCGCGACCAGGATGTCTATTGGTCCCATTTCAGCGTCGAAACGGCGAAACATCGTTGCGACCTGCTCTGGATCGCCGACGTCCGCTTCCATGACGAGCGCGCGCTGGCCCGCCTCGCGCACACGACGCGCGGTCTCTTCCGCGCCCTCCATGTTGGATCGGTAGTTGATCCCGACGCTGGCTCCCGCTGCCGCGAGCGCCACCGCGATGCCCTGACCGATGCCGCTGCTGGCGCCCGTCACAAGCCCGTTCTTACCGTCGAGCCTGATCTTCACCAGTACTCTGATCTTCCACAGCGCGTCCCAGAAAGGATGTCATTGTGAGCGCCGGCGAAGAATCTCGTCCACAGCGTAGAGCTGCAAGAGATCAAACGAGATACTTCGTTCCTCAGGATGACACCTCTGGTGAGCCTGCCTGAGCCGGGAAACTGGTCAGTCTGCCGCCACGGGACGCGGCGATGTCTCTCGGACCGGACCCGCAGCCTGCGCCGGGCGCCGACCGGGATTTTGCATCAGGAACGAGAATCCGAGAGCAACGAAGCAGATCACGGCGCCGACGTAGAAGGTCTCGTGCATGCTGAGGACATACACCTGTCGCATCGAGTCGAAAATAACCGGGAGCTGATCCCGCATTCCCGGCGAGATGGCCGACGGGATCGCCTCCACACGCCCGGTGCGCACCAGCTCGACAATCTGATCACGAGCTGCGGCATCTCCAATTGGCAGCGAGCGGAACTCGGCGCCGGCATGAAGACCCAAGCGTGACTGCAAGATCGAGCCGAGCACCGCAATGCCCAGAAGCTGGCCGACGTTGCGGGAGGTGTTGAGGATACCGGAGGCGCTGCCGGAGATGCGCGGTGGCACCCGCGACATTGCGGCCGCGGTCATCGGGGCGAAGGTCATCCCCATGCCGGTGCCGGTGATCAGCAGCGCCGGCAGTAACGCTCGCCAGTTGGTCGTTGTCGAGACGTTACTCGTGATCAGGACGATCCCCACCGATACCAGCGTGAGTCCCGTGGTGAGGATCCAGCGTGCGCCGACGCGGTCCGAGAGGCGCCCCGAGAGCGGGGCGACGAACATGAGCATCAACGACATCGGCATCATGGTCAGCCCGGCTTCGAGCGGTGACATGCCGAGCGCACCCTGGAGGAAGAGGGTCATCGGAAAGAAAATCCCGAAAAGGCCGAACGGTACGGCCAGGCCGATAACGTTGGCGACCCAGAAGTTACGGATGCCGAAGAGCTCGAGCTTGACCATTGGATCGGCGACGCGCCGTTCCCACCAGACGAAGAGGGTGAAGACCGCGGCGCTGACGAGGAGCAGTCCAATCGTCTGTGGACTCATCCAGCCGAACCTGGGACCTTCGATCAATGCGTAGACCAGGGCGAAGATCGCTAGGGCGGAGAAGACCAGACCACCCCAGTCGAGCTTGCCGGAGGCCAATGGATCGCGCGATTCGGGAACGATCGCGAGCGTGGCGAGGACGGCGATGATGCCGACCGGGATGTTGATGAGGAAGACCCATTCCCAGGGGTAATCGGTCACGATGTAGCCGCCGAGCAACGGTCCGAGCACCGCGCCCAGAGCAACGACCGACCCCCAGACCCCCATGGCGGCGCCACGCTTCTGTGGTGGAAAGGCAATCGTAATGAGGGAGAGTGTCTGCGGCATCATCAAGGCGCCGCCAATCCCCTGCAGTACGCGGGCGACGATCAACGCGGTGGCGCCAGAGATCCCGACAAGATTCGCGATCCAGTCCGATACGCCGCACAACCCCGAGGCCGCGGTGAACACGACCATCCCGGTGACGAACATCTTCTTGCGGCCGTAGATATCTCCGAGCCGGCCAAAGGAGAGCATCAGCACCGCGAAGGCCAGGATGTAGGAGTCGAGAATCCATTGAATCTGTGAGAGATCGGCGTTGAGCCCCTCTTTGATCTTCTGCTGGGCGACGTTGACGATGGTCGTATCGAGGAGCAGCATGAAGATCGCGCCGCAAAGCACGATGAGAATGAGCCAGGGGTTGCGCTCTCCGGAACTTGAAGACTGGTCGCCGAACGAACCGCCCTGATCGGTGTGGCTGCCAGGTTGGGACTTGGCGTCGGACATCTAGTTGTTGCCTCGTAACGAACGGGAACGGATTGGCTCCTTTGGCGTCCGACTCTCGCGGAGTGGCGGGGTGGAAGCGGCAGTCGAGACCGGACCGGCGGCGCTGCCATCGACGCTTTCAGCCAGTGCGTCAAGACGCTCCGCGGGGGACAAAGCCCCCTTTGTGTCGGCAAGTCCGGCAACCAGCGCCTGGAGCGACTTGACGAAAATCGGTCGTTCTTCGGGCTCCAGCTGATCCAAGGCATACCGGACCTGAGCTTCGCGCAGCTCGCGGAGATGGGCGCTGATCTGTTGCGAGGCGGGCGTGGCGGCGATAAGGACTCGTCTCCGGTCGGCCGGATCGGAGGCGCGAAGGAGATGACCCGCATCTACGAGACGATCGACGAGCTCGGAGGCCGCCGGCATCGAGCAATCGACAGCGGCGGCGATCTCGCCAACAGTCATCTGCCGGCGCGTTCCCAACTGGAGGAGAACTTTTACCTGCGCCGGTGTCAGGCCAAATGCGGTGCCCAGAGCAGCGATAGACGAGAAGAGGGCTCTGGCGATGACCGGCATCAGTTGGACGCCGGCCTCGACCAACGACTCTTCATCCGTTCGGGATGTTGATATTTCTGTATCCGAATAATTCATCAAGCGAACTATATTGCTTCCGGAGGTCCAGCGTCAAGGTTTTGCGGCGATGGGAGCTGGTCTACGGTTCGGTCCCTCGCGGGATGGATGTCGTAAAGAGATCCTGGAACTCAAAGAGTTTGAAGGGTTTAAAGAGTTTGAACTTTTGGGGAGCCAGGGACAGCAGATCCTTTACCGCCGGTCAGCCCGGGGTGCGCCCTCACTCCCCGCGTCGATGAGTCGGGGAGTGAGGGCGGAGGCATCGCTTTGTCGATGGTAATGTCAGACGGGTAGGAGCCCCTCGACCTTGAAGAGCTCGGCATTGAGGATGGATGCGCCGGCGGCGCCGCGAATGGTGTTGTGCCCGAGCAAGACAAACTTGGTCCCGAGCAGCGCGCAGTCCCGGACGCGGCCGACGGTGGTCGCCATGCCGTTCTCGGCGTCGCGGTCGATGTTCACCTGCGGGCGATTTGGCTCGTCACGCACGATCACCGGGCGCTTCGGAGCGCTTGGCAGCTCCAGTTCCTGCGGCCTGGCGCGGAACTCGGACATGACCTGAGCGGCGTCTCGAGGCGTGGCCGGCGTGCTGAACCGAATCGAGACGCATTCGGTATGGCCATCTCTCACGGGAACGCGGTTGCACTGGGCGGACATCGTGATACACGCCGGCTGAAATGCGCCGTCGAACCCACCGAGGAGCTTTTTCGTCTCCTCCGTCATCTTCTCCTCTTCCGTGTTGATGAAGGGGACGACGTTGTCGATCATGTCGAGCGACGGTACCCCGGGATAGCCAGCGCCGGAGACTGCCTGCATCGTCGTCACCGCCAGCGCGTCGACGCCGAAGGCATCGTGGAGTGG